>JALTDI010000310.1 GCA_027074255.1 Desulfurellales bacterium | reverse complement strand
GATTTTCTCAACATCGATAACGGCTTTTTTGTCAAAAAATTTTACATATCTGGCAATATTTTTGTCGGCTGTTTTATTCAGGAATTCGTTTTCTTGTCTTAATATTTCAACTTCTCTGTAAATGGTTTCGACTATGTTTTTATTATAGCCCTCCAAGTCTTTGATTAGCTCTAATCTTATTCTGTTTCTTGTAAAGTTTCTGCTTTTATTTGTTTCATCCGTTTTGTAGGGTATATTTTTTTCGTGCAGGAAATCCAATATCTCTTTTTTAAATATAAATAAAATAGGCCTTATATAAAACCCCCTTTTTGGTTTCATTGATGATAGACCCTCCGGCGAGGAGCCTCTGAGCAAATTCATTAAAAAGGTTTCCGCAAGATCATCTTTATTGTGGGCAATGGCTATCGAGTCAAGTTTATATCTATTCCTGCATTCCTTGAAAAATTCATATCTTTTCCTTCTTGCTGCATCTTCAAGCGATAGTTTTTCTGTCTTTGCATAAGTTTTTACATCGTGTGAGCCGCCTGCAAAGTTGAGGCTGAATCGTTCGGATAATTCTCTTGTAAATTTCTCATCCGAATCGGATTCTTTTCTTATCTTATGATTGAAATGCAAAACGGTAAGGTTTATGCCGAGCTCTTGCTTGATGTTATTTAAACAGTATAGCATAAACACAGAGTCAGGCCCGCCTGAAACGGCAGCTCCGATATTTCTGCCGTTAATCAAGCTGTTTTGTTTTATAAAATTCCTCAGCCTCTTTAACAGCTCTGTCTCTTGATATAAAATAGACAACACCTCCTATAATGCTGCAGAAGACAACTATAAAAAAAACCGAAACGCTCAAAGATAGAGATTGAATTTTGTCCAATCCCGCAAAAGAAAAAAAATAGACAAATGAGAATTCCCTTACGCCTATACCGTTAAATGAAATAGGCAGGAAACTGATTAGGTTTATTATGGGTATGAACGCAAGGTAGTAGATGGCATTTATACCCAAACCAAGCATATGCCCGGCCAATATATATATGAGTATTACTATGGCTTGAACGAACACGGATAGTATGGAAACGGGAACAAAGAATCTGCTTTTGTGGAACAGTACAATGTCGTTGTAAAAGTTCTTTAATTTCGTGTATCTTTGAAAAAATCTCAGCCTTAAAGAATATATGGATATAACGGCAAAGATATTCACAGCCACGATGCCCAAGACAATGTTTATGCTGAAAAATTTACTGAAAACGATAACTGAGAAAAGAGATATAAAAAGCAGGGCCAAAAGACCGTTGTACCTTTCCAAAAATATCGAGCTTATGGATTTCCTGAGCCCTATTTTTTTTGATACAATGTAGGCTTTGACAGCATCACCGCCTATTATACTCGGCAGGAACAGGTTGGCGTACATACCCATAAAATACGCCCTCAAAAGCTCTAATACGGACATTTTTTCATTCAGGCTTTTAATAACAAAACTCCACCTTATACTGCTTATAACCTGAGAGAATATATAGAGAAGGCTCAAAACAAGGAATCTGTAAATACCTATTTTCAAAAGCATATCTTTGAATTGATCTAAGTTTATTTTATGGAACAGAATTATGATAAGCAAAACGCTTATTGATACTTTGACAAGCAGTTTCAAACTCTTCATACAACATACACAAGCTAATTTAAGTATGTCCGATTGTCAAGCTAATTTTGACAGGCTATCGTTTTGTATTATGCTCAAGAAGTTAAAGATAATTTCATAAAAAGATAAATGATTTCAGTATATTAAAATTGATTTGATTTATAAAAATTTTTTTATATAATGCAGGGTAAGTACATATAAATTTATTGTAGGAGGTGCGTTATGCTACGCAAAGGGCTATTTTTTATCTTGGCTTTTGTTGCAACACTGATGTTTTCTATGCAGGCCATGGCGGGCGGTGTTATTAAGATAGGCGTTCAGGCTCCAATTACAGGGAAATTCGCATCTGAGGGGCAATCTATTGACAAGGCTGTAAGACTGATTGCTAAACAATACAACAAAAAAGGCGGCATACTTGGTAAAACAATCAAGGTTTATACCTGCGACGACGAAGGTCAGGCCCAGAAAGCTGCTGTCTGTGCAAGGCAGCTTGTGGATGACGGTGTTATAGCAGTTATAGGTTCATACACATCAACTTGTGCTGAGGCTGCTGAGTCTATCTATTATAAAGCAGGCGTTCTTCAAACATCAGACGGTACAAGTGATACATTGGTTAAGCACGGATACTGGACATTCTTTAGAAATTCATCACCGAACTCAGCTGAGGCTGCATTTACAGCAGAGTTTTTCATTAAAAAAAAGCACTATAAGAGGATAGCCGCAATATCGGATTATTCCACATTCTCCACAGATTTGACAAATGCGGTTGTGAAAGATATCAAAAAACTCGGCGGGAACATTGTTTATAAAGGTAAAATTACATCCGGTGCTCAAAATTTCACACCTATTTTAACAAAGATTAAATCGTTCCACCCCGATGTAATCTATTTCGGTGGATACTACACAGACGGCGGATTAATAAAAGCACAGATGGAACAGCTCGGAATCAAGGCCGATTTTGTAGGCGGCGACTCAAATGATAATCCGGAATTTATCAAATTGGCAGGAAAAGCCGCTGTCGGAGCATACCTCGTTAACGTTCCTCTTCCGAATATGCTGCCATACGATACAGCAAAAAAATTCTTGAAAGCATATCAAGAAGCGTATAACGAGTCACCGGCAAGCATCTGGACACTTTTCAATGTTGACGGTTTAAGAGCAATTCTCTATTCCATAGAGCAGACAAAGTCCACAAACACAAAGAAAATAGCCTATTATATGCACAATAAGCTAAAGAATTTCCCCGGCATAACGGGACCTGTTGAATGGGCAGCTAATGGTGAAAGAGTAGGCAGTGCATATATGGCGTACAGAATAGGCAGTGACCTGAAATATCATATAGTTTACAGACACTAAAATAGAGGCATCATATATGGAGATTTTTATCCAGCAACTAGTCAACGGGCTGACGATCGGGAGCATTTATGCTCTCGTCGCCCTTGGCTATACTATGGTTTACGGTGTTTTAAAGCTTATCAACTTTGCACACGGAGATTTGGTTGCCTTTTCGGCATATGTGGGACTTGTCATAATGATGCAACTTGCCGGAGTTATATCCTCAAGTGTTGTGATAATAGTCCTTGTGTTTATCTTTACCGCTATTATTATTTCGGCATTCGGTGTTCTTCTCGAAAGGCTGGCTTATAAACCTTTAAGGAAGGCTCCGAGGCTCAGTGCTGTTGTGTCTGCCTTGGGTGCATCATTGATTATAGAAAATGGCATTATGCTTATTTGGGGTCCAAGGCCTAAAATTTTTCCCTCTAACATAGTCCCCAATATCAATTGGAATATTGGAGGCGTATATATAGGTTTAATGCAGCTTCTCGTTCTTGTTATATCTTTTGTTTTGATGTTTGTCCTCTATTTTTTTGTTAATCAGACAAAACTCGGTGCCGCAATGAGAGCAAGTGCAATAGATCAAGATGCGGCAAGACTGATGGGAATTAATGTAGACAGAATAATTATGATAACATTTATCATAGGTTCTGCCCTTGGTTCCGTTGGAGGTTTGTTTATAGGAATGTATTATAGGGGTATCTATTTTAATATGGGTTGGATCTATGGACTTAACGCTTTTGTTGCAGCTATAATCGGAGGCATAGGAAATATACCCGGAGCCATGCTTGGCGGAATGCTGCTTGGCATATTTAATGCCTTAATATCGGGTTATTTATCAAGCAGCTGGGCTTTGGCCTTAACATATGTTTTACTCATAGTAATAATGATATTCAGACCTACGGGAATTCTCGGAGAGAGGGTTGCGGAGAAAGTATAATGGATAATAAAAAAAATATACTGTATGGAGTATTTTTTCTTGTTTTAATTATTTTACCCTTTATTTTAAATTCGAGATGGGAATCCGTTGCCACTACATTTTTAATCTATTCGACTGTGGCTCTTTCTCAGGATATAGTGCTTGGGAGAGCAGGTATGTTCGACATGGGACACGCCATATTCTTCGGACTCGGTGCGTACTCCACAGCGATTCTAAACACCGTTTACGGCGTTCCTATATTGCTCACCATACCCGTTGCGATTATATTACCTCTTATTGCCGGTATTCTGTTGTCAGCTCCTATTGTGCATCTAAGGGGTGATTATCTGCTTGTTACCACAATAGGATTTAATATTGTTTTTACCCAAGCGCTTAAGAATAATGTATTCGGTTTCACAGGCGGACCAAACGGTATATTCGGAATAGCTTCACCGAGTATTTTCGGATACAGTCTTTCTTCGCAAACCGCTGTATATTTTATGGCTTTTATTCTTCTTTTGATTACATTGTTTGTCATAAGAAATCTTGAAACAAGCAAAATAGGTAGGGCTTTGCACTATATAAACGAAGATTCTCTTGCAAGCGAGTGTGCGGGGATTAATACGAGATTTTACAGACTTTTTTCCTTTGGTTTGAGCGCCGCCATAGCGGGTCTTGCAGGTACAGTGTTCGCCGTTCAATTTTCAGCTGTTAGTCCGGAAGCATTTAATTTCATACAATCGGTTCTGTTTTTTACCATTGTACTTGTGGGCGGTCCTTCGTCTGTGGAAGGTGTTTTGCTCGGTACTTTTTTTATGTTTGTTTTGCCGGAGATGTTCAGGCAGTTTGCAGAAGCAAGATATCTAATATTCGGTATAGCAATGATATTGATAATGATTTGGAGGCCAAAAGGAATTTGGCCTGCAAAATTCGGGAGAATACCGAAATATTTTTTTAAGGATTAATTAAAGATGGCTTTATTGGAATTAGAAGGGGTAACAAAAATATTCGGAGGGCTTGTAGCTGTCGATTCTTTAAGTATTTCAATAAAAAAAGGAATGATATACGGCATGATAGGCCCAAACGGAGCTGGGAAAACTACTGTTTTTAATTGTATAACTGGTGTTTATACACCTGAGAAAGGTAAAATAATATTTAAAGATAGGGATATTACAGGTTTATCATCCCACGTTATAGCAAACATTGGCATAGTTAGAACCTTTCAAACAATTAGACTTTTCGGCGAAATGAGTGTTGCTGAAAATATTATGTCCGGCAGACATTTTAAAAGCAAGCAGCATTGGTGGAACGGTATTATACACACGCCATTTTCCGCGAAGGATGAAAAGGAAAACTGGATGAAGGTCAGAGAGTATATGGAACTGTTTAATCTAATGGATTATGCTGTTATGCCTGCCTCATCCCAGCCTTACGGAATTCAGAGAAAGATAGAAATGGCCAGAGCTTTGGCAACTCAGCCCGAGCTTCTTATTCTTGATGAGCCGGCTGCCGGCTTAAATGACAAGGAGAGGTTGGAACTTGTCGATACCATAAGAAAAATAAGGGATATGGGTGTAACAATACTTTTAATAGAACACAATATGGACCTTGTTATGAATTTAACGGAGTATATAAGCGTTTTGAACTTCGGTAAAAAGATAGCCGAAGGCCTCCCCGAGGACATTCAGAATAACCCGAAGGTTATAGAGGCATACCTGGGTAAAGAGGACGAAGATGAGCAATAAAGAGAAACTGTTGGTAGTTGAGAACTTGGAGGTTTCATACGGTAGTATAGAAGCCGTTAAGGGGATATCTTTCGATGTTTATAAAGGTGAAGTCGTTACTATTTTGGGTGCTAATGGTGCGGGGAAGACCACTACTTTGAGAACAATAAGCGGACTTATAAAATCAAAATCAGGCAGTATAAAATATAAAAATTTTGAGCTTACTTCTATGTCAGCTCATAAAATAGTCTCTTTGGGGATTAGCCAGGCTCCCGAGGGTAGAAGGGTTTTTGGTATACTGACGGTTGAGGAGAATTTAAAACTCGGAGCCTATACAAAAAAAACATTCAATCCCGCTACGCTATCCTGGATTTATGAGCTGTTTCCAAGGTTAAAGGAAAGAAAAAAACAGCTCGCAGGGACGCTTTCGGGGGGTGAGCAGCAGATGCTTGCCATAGGAAGGGCATTAATGAGTGAACCTGAAATGCTGCTTTTGGATGAGCCAAGTCTGGGGCTTGCGCCTGTTTTGGTTAAAACTATTTTTGAGACAATAAAACACATTAAACTATCCGGAGTAACCGTTTTGCTTGTGGAACAGAACGCAAAGGCCGCTTTGAAACTTGCTGATAGGGGTTATGTGCTCGAAGTCGGTAAAATCGTGTTTAAGGGCGCATCAAAAGAACTTCTCGAATCTCCGGAAATACAGGAAGCATACCTCGGAAAGAAAAAATAACAGCAAAGCATTTGTATCTTTGATAAGAAGAGCTTTTAAACAATTTGAACCGGCCTTATTTTACGCAGAATCACTGCGAGAATTCAATTGTTTTTATAAGACCGGCTTTCTAATCCATAAAATTTGCTAAGTTTCATTTTTTTTCTTTAATATATCCGCTTCCCTGTTTTCTATGGCGCTTTTTAGCTTGTCCATAACGGTTTTATCATCAAGAGTGGATAAATCCTGCTGTATTTCCTTTCCGGCGGCTATGTCTCTTAAAACCCTTCTCATGACCTTTCCCGAGCGGGTTTTCGGCAGGCCGTCAACAAACACTATCTCTGAGGGTTTGGCTATCGGGCTAACCTGATCTCTTACATAATCCCTGAGTTTTCTGACTATTTCGTCATGTTTCGTTTTATCCACACCTTCTTTCAGAACAGCAAAAGCAAAAACTTCTTCTCCCGTTATTTCGTTGGGTTTGCCCACAACTGCGGCTTCGGCAACCATGTTGCAGGATGTTAAAGCGCTCTCCACTTCCGCACATCCAATTCTATGAGCCGATACATTGATTACGTCGTCCGCTCTTCCCTCCATCCAGAAATAACCGTCTTCATCTTTGTATGCAACATCGCTTGTATAATAGTATTTGTTATTAAATTTCTCCCAGTATTGTTTTATATATTCATCATCGTTTTTCCATAGTGTTCTAACCATGGATGGCCATGGTTTTTTCATAACAAGAGAACCTTTTTCATATGGTGTGGTTATGATTTCCCCATCTTCATCAACGACGTCTGGGAATATGCCGGGTACAGCTATTCCTACGGAGCCCGGTTTCTGGTCAACCACTGGCAGCGACGATATCATATGTCCGGCAGTCTCAGTTTGTCCATATGCATCTATTATAGGGCATTTTTTTGAGCCAACGTGCTCGTAGTACCACATCCAGGCAGCCTCATTCAACCTTTCACCGCCTGTTGTCAAAAGTCTTAAAGATGACAAATCATATTTTTTCGTATGCTCTTCTCCATATCTCATTAATGCTCTTATTGCCGTTGGTGCCGTGTACATAACGTTTATTCTGTATTTCTCAACAAGATACCACCATTGGTCGGGTGAGGGGTATGTCGGTATTCCCTCATAAATAAAGGTAGTGGAGCCTATGGACAGAGGGCCGTACAATGTATATGAATGTCCCGAAATCCAGCCTATATTTGCTGTTGACCAGAATGTGTCCTCCTCTTTTAAATCAAAAACCCACCTTGCCGTTAAAATTCTCCACAACAGATAACCTGCGGTAGTGTGAACAACGCCTTTCGGTTTGCCCGTTGAACCGGATGTGTACATTATAAATAGCGGATCTTCCGAATTCATACTCTCCGGCTCACATCTGGGGTTGGCATAATCCGCATCGCTCATCAAATCCTGCCACCAGAAATCCCTTAGTGTTTTCATAGGGACATCGCTGTGTATATGGCGGGCGACAACCACATATTTTACCATTTTTAAATCCCTTATAGCATCGTCAACATGAACCTTCAAGGATATGGTTTTCCCGCCTCTAAATCCTCCGTCTGCCGTTATCACTATATTTGCGTTTGCATCAATAATCCTTTCTTTTAGGGCATTGGCTGATAAACCTGCAAAGACAACAGAATGTACGGCTCCTATTTTTGCACAGGCAAGCATGGCAATGGGCAGCTCAGGTATCATAGGCATGTAAATTATAACCACGTCGCCCTTTTTTATGCCGAGTGTTTTTAAAACGTTTGCAAATTTGTTGATTTGAAACTGCAATTCTCTGTATGTCAGTATTCTGCTGTCCCCTCTTTCATTTTCCCAAACAATAGCCGCTCTGTTCTTTTTTCTCGTTGTTACGTGTCTATCAACGCAGTTATAACACATATTGAGTTCGCCGTCTTCGAAGAATTTAAAGAAAGGCGCATTTGATTCATTTAATACTTTTGTATAGGGCTTGAACCATGAGATTTCATTTTTGGCAAAATAATCCCAAAAACCCGTAAAGTCATCCTGTGCCCATTTTGTTAGTCTTTCGTACTCCTCACGGTTTAAATTTGCCTTTTCTACAAATTCAGGATTTGGTTTTATGATAACCCCTGCTTCTGAATAAGGACCTTGATTCATATTTTATCCCCCCTCTAAAAATTATAACCTGTATAGTTTGCTACATATGCAATGTATCAGTTTATACAAAAAAAGGATAAAAATGTCAAATCTTTTACAATTCTGGTTCCATACGGTTTTGATAGCGCATATATTTTGACAATTAAGATAAATTCTATTAATCTTTCGGATGATGAAAAAACTTTTATCCCTTGTCAGCCTTATAGGCATATTATTAACACTTGCAGAGGCTGCTCTTCAACTTTCACATTCTAACCTGTGCAACACACAAGGGTGTCTGCTAATTGCACAAAGTGTTAGATATTCCGACGAACTCATAGTTATAAGCGGTTTTTTGGTGTTTTTAGCAATATTTGTTCTAAACAGAATAAAAACCGATACTGCGTCGTTTCTCATTAATCAATTGCTGATTGCGGCTTTGAGTGCAGAGGGTGTTTTTGTGGGTTATCAGTTATTCAGAATGAGACATATATGTTTGTTCTGTCTGATCGTGTTCTCAATATTCGTTGTTCTGGCCTTAATAAGAATAATTCAAAAACACTTTTCCGTTGTTGCCGGATTTTTATCTTTTTTTGCTATTTTGATTTTATTTTTTCTATTAAAACCGATATATAATACTCCCTCACCTTTATTAAACAAACCCCTCGTTTTAATCTATAAACAGAGTTGTCCCCATTGCGAAAAAGTTATTCAAGAAGCAAAAGAAAACAATATAAATGTATGCACCATAAAGGCGCACAGCTGCTTTGATTTGCTGAAAAGTTTGGATATAAACAGGGTTCCTTTATTGATTATAAGCAAAAAGGATGAAAAGAAAATCATTGTTGGTGAGCAGAATATTCTGCAATATCTGATAAACAAGAAAAATATACATAGAAATAATTTATATAACACTTTCTTCAAGGATAAGAAGGGTTTCTGCACAATAGGCAAGGAGTGTAAATAACTATCGTATGAACGGGCAGGCGCTTAGATGTCCTTTCTCGATTTCCATTAAAGACATATCAATATCCCCGCACTCTTTTTTTGCATAAGGACATCTTGTTCTGAACCTGCATCCTGAGGGCATATTTGTTGGAGATGGAATTTCACCTGCTGGGATAATTTTTTCTCTTTTGAGTGTCGGATCGGGTATGGGTATCGCTCCCATCAAAATACGCGTGTAAGGATGGAGAGGATGATCAAAAAGTTCCGTTTTGTCCGCTATCTCCACAATTTTTCCGAGATACATAACTGCTATTTTCTCGCAGATATATTTAGCGCTTGCCAAATCGTGCGTGATAAACAAAAAAGCGAGGTTATACTCTTCTTTAATCTTTATCATAAGTTTTAAAACCTGGGATCTGACGGAAACATCAAGCATAGCCGTTGCCTCATCGGAAACTATGAATTTCGGATTTGTGATAATGGCCCTTGCTATAACAACCCTTTGTCTTTGACCGCCTGATAACTGTTTGGGGTATCTATTAAAAAACCCCTCTGCCGGAATCAGATTTACCTTTTCAAACAGTTCAAGCACCATTTCTTTCCTTTGTTTTCGGTTGCCTATGTCGTGTATTTCAAGAGGGTGCATAACCGATTTTCCTATTGACATATAAGGGTTTAGCGATGCAATGGGGTCTTGGAAAATTATCTGAAAATTTCTTCTTGCTTTTCTTAGTTTTTCTTTTTTTAGCGACATAATATCTTCGTCGTTTATTACAATTTCTCCGTTAGTGGGTTCGATAAGTCTTATTATGGATCTGCCAACGGTGGTTTTTCCGCTTCCCGACTCGCCCACAAGGCCAAGCGCCTCGCCTTTTTTTATACTGAAAGACAAGCCGTCCACTGCCTTTACACTCGGCTTCTCTTTCAATGAAAAGCTTTCGAGCCAAGGAATCTTGAGCAGAAAATATTTTTTTAAATTTTTTACAACAACAACATTGCTATCGTTAACCATAGAGCCAGCACCTTACTTTTCTTCCGTCCTTATCGATAATGGGCGGTGTTTCCTTTTTGCATATATCCTTAACCATAGGGCATCTATCTCTAAATCTGCATCCTTGGGGTATATTTTTTAAATCCGGCAGGCTTCCGGGTATATTATGCAGTTCCATATCGCCTATTTTAATATTCGGTACGGATTTCAGCAAAAGCTGTGTATACGGGTGAAGGGGGTTTTTATATAGATTGTAGATATCGGCATATTCGACAATTTCGCCTGCATACATAACCGCTACTTTATCCGCTACCTCCGCAACTATGCCTAAATCATGCGTAATTAAGATTATCGACATGTCCTTTGTTCTTTTTAGGTTCTTTAATACTTCCATAATTTGTTCCTGCACAACAACATCCAGAGACGTAGTTGGTTCATCGGCCACTATGACAGACGGCTGCAGGGCAATAGCAAGTGCTATCATAACACGCTGTCTCATTCCGCCGCTGAATTCAAACGGGTAGTTGTTTAATCTCTTTGCGGATACGCCGGAGGCTTCAAGTGCGCAAGATGCAATTTCTATCATTTCCTGTTCATTTACCTTGGAATCATGTGCCTTGATTAGCTCAAAAAAATGGTCCTTTACACGCATTATCGGGTCTAAAGACGTCATAGGATCTTGAAATACGATTGATATATGTTTTCCCCTTATCTGTCTAATTTCATTGTTAGACATGGTCAATATGTTTTTCCCGTTGTAGATTATACTCCCGGTAGCCCTCGCATTGGAAGGTAAGAGTTTTAAAATTGCATGTCCGGTTGTTGATTTTCCGCATCCGGACTCCCCCACTATGCTTAACGTTTCCTTTTTGTCTACCGAGAAATCGGCATCTCTAACCGCGTGAACCGTTCCGTTTCTCATTCTGTATTCAATACTTAGGTTTTTTATCTCTATATTTGTATCCATCAGCGTTTTTCACCTATGTTAGGGTTTAAATATTCATTCAATCCTTCGGAGAACATGCTGAATCCTAAAACAATCAGTATAATGGCAAGACCAGGAAATACAACGAGCCACCAGTCATTTTGTAGTATGAATTGTTGACCTTTGGATAAATCATACCCCCAATCAGGTGTCGGCGGTGCAATCCCTAACCCTAAAAAGCTCAAGCCAGCTTCCGTCATAATTGCGTCGGCTATATTCATTGATAAAACAACTATCGTTGAGGGTAGAACATTGGGTAAAACATATTTTGACAAGATAACCGGCGGTTTTGCCCCGATGGCTCTTGCCCCCTCTACATACAACTCCGATTTAATTGTTGCAACCTGACTCCTTATAACCCTGTAATATGTCGGTATATAAACAACGGCGATTGACAAAGAGATATTAATCATGCCCTGCCCAAGCATAGCGGCGATGGCAATGGCAAGTATCAGCCCCGGAAAAGTATAAACGGAATCCATAACCATAGTTACAAAACTGTCCAGCCTTCCCCCTATATAGCCCACTATTAATCCGAGAGGGATACCTATTGCCGCTGCTATGGACGTTGCGATAGCAGCTATGCTGAAAGCCATGCGTGAGCCGAATATTACCCTGCTGAAAACGTCATACCCCAAATTGTCCGTACCCATTATATGACCTGATTGAGGCGGAAGCAGGGATGCTCCGGATGGCTTTATAGGACTATAAGGTGCAAGGTAAGGCGCAAAAATAGCCATAATTATGAATGCAATAAGTAGAAACAAACCTATAATGAACAATACCCCTGATGAATCCCCCATAAGCTGTTTTATATTTTTTACTATTTTTGAACTGATCATTTTAATCCCAGCTTTTTGAACATATCAGTATCTAATCCTCGGGTCTATCCAGGCATTAATAATATCAACCAGTATGCTGATAAATGCAACAAAAAAAGCAAAAAATACGATTGCTCCCTGAATAGCCGGGAAATCCCTATAACTTATGCGTGTTATCAGGTAATTTCCAATACCTGGCCATGAAAAAGTTGTTTCGGTGAGTATGGCTCCTGCAAGGAGCAGGGCAAACTGAAGACCCATTATTGTTAGAATGGGCGGCATTGCATTTTTTAAAGCGTGTTTGAATAATATTTTCCTTTCACTTTCTCCCCTTGCCCTTGCCGCTATCACATATTGACTGGATAGAGCAAGCAGGACATTAGAGCGCACCATTCTTACGAATATACTGGAAATAACAACTCCGAGGGTCACAGACGGCAGTATCAGGTGCCTCACGGCATCTACAAAGATATCGAACTGTCCGTTTAATAAAGCATCAATTGAATAGATTCCCGTATAGATATGATTCGGAATCATAAAGGGTGATGATCTGCCTGAGACGGGAAGCCAATGAAGCCAGACGCCGAAAATCAGCTGCAGCATAATACCAAACCAAAAAACGGGAAATGAGTAAACAAATATGGAATAGACCCTTGCAAGAATATCAGCGGGTTTTCCGAAATTATATGCAGCATACGAGCCGAAAAAAATTCCGATAGAGACAGCTATAATCATGGAATAAAATGTTAACTCGAATGTTGCCGGGAATTTTTGAACCAGCTCCTGTAATACAGGCAGGGATGTGTATGTGGATGTCCCGAAATTGCCCACGGCTATGTGGGATAGATAGATAAAATACTGAACTATTATGGGTTTATCTAACCCCATTTGATGTTCCATAGCATGAATAATTTCAGGAGGAGCTTTGGGGCCGAGCATAGCGAGAACAGGGTTGCCCGGAAGAACCCTTAAAACAAAAAACACTATCGTGAGTATAATTAAAATCATGGGAATTGAGAGAAGAATTCTTGTTAAAATATATGTTTTAAGTTTCACAGCAGTGTTTTAACCTCTCACATAAAAAAGAGGAGTCAAAATTTTGACTCCTCTTTTTGAACTGATTTTTGCACATTGTTTATTTTGACAGTAAATAATATCTGAATATCTGAACAGGGTCCATTAAGATACCCTTGATTTCAGGTTTTGCTACGACGTGCTGCTGTCCCTGGAATAGAGGAATATAGGGAGCCTTTTTGACCATAAGTCTCTGCGCCCTATAATACAGCCTGGTTCTTTTTTTAATGCTGCTTGTGCTTCTTGCTTTTTTCAATAACTTATCAATAGCTTTGTCAGAGAAGAAAGAACCCATTCCCGGGCTTGCCGATGTTTGCAGGAATGGCCACATATAATCATCGGGGTCGAAATAATCAGGATACCATCCCAGCAGGAACATTCCCATAACACCCTTTGTCCAATAATCTACATACGTTGCCCATTCGGCGTACTTAACCTTGCATTTTACAAGGCCGGTTTTTTCAAGCTGGTTTTTAATCATTAAGGCGACGTCTGATTCGGTGGAACCGTAGTGGCTTGGTGAATACCACAGAGTTATGCTTAAAGGTTTGGCTTTTGAATATCCCAATGCTTTCAGCATTCTCTTAGCTTTTTTGATACTGTAGTGAGGCATAACATTTTTGTGTCCCCACATACCTGCCGGAATAAGCGTGAAAAGAGGTGTAACCTGTCCTTTGAATATCTCTTTTGAAATTTGTGTTCTGTTTACCGCATAGGATAATGCTCTTCTTAATTTTGCATTATCAAACGGCTTTGCCTTCACATTAAACACCACTTCTCTTATGAACGGGCTGTCACCGGTATATGTTTTAAATTTTTTGTTTTTTTGTATCTGCTGGAGCTGCTGCGGCAGCAGTGTTCTGTATGCCAAATCTATATCACCGCTTAAAAGGGCCATATACAGGTTATTTGCCTCGCGGTAGATTTTTATGAGAATAATCGGTGTTTTTGCTTTTTTACCGTAATAATTCGGGTTTCTTACAAGCTCTATTTCTTGTCCTCTAACCAATTTTTTGACCATATAAGGCCCGGATGCAACCGGAGTGCCCGAATAAACCTTATTTGCAGGGTAGACTTTGGGGTCAACCGGGTATGATATGGTAAACGCCAGAATGCTTATAAACGGAGCATAGGAATACTTTAATGTTATTTTCAGTGTGTTATTGTTTAGTGCTTCGGCGTCTTTTACGACATCCGCAAGCAAAAATGCAGGGTTTTGCTTCAAACGAATAACCCTTTTTATTGAATATGCGAATACCTTGGCATTAATGGGGTCGCCGTTTGAGAATTTGAGATTTTTTTTGAGTTTAAATGTATAAACTGTTCCGTCTTTGGAGATTTTCCAGCTTTTTGCCATATCCGGTATTATTTTTGTGGTTCCGGGTATGTATTTAACCAGGCCGCCCATAATGTTTTGCAAAATATTGTCTGAGAAGTATTCATAGGCTTTTGCAGGGTCAAGTGATGTTATCTTGTCCGTGGTACCAGCAATTATGTAGCTTTTCTTCGAAAGGGCAAAACTTTTCGAGCCGAATGTAACTACAAGCATTAGGCTTAGAATCAGTAAAAACAGCTTTCTCAATGTAACACCTCCTTTTTTTAATTCTTTGTGTGTTTTTAGCATAGATATTAAAAATACACAACAAGAAATGACTTTTTGAGTTTATTGTTTGTTTATCTATAATAACCGTCCGACTTTTTAAGAATTTCAACATATTTTTTTACACCTTCTTCAAGGCCTGTAAACTGTTTTTGATACCCAGCCTTTCTCAAAAGAGAAATATCCGCCTGAGTAAATGTCTGATATTTTTTTCTGA
>JALTDI010000309.1 GCA_027074255.1 Desulfurellales bacterium | reverse complement strand
ATTATAAATTACTGTTTTGAGCATCCCTCTGAAAAACTGCCCACATCAAAGGAACTGGCCCAAGCCAATGGCATCAGTGATTTAACCGTAAAAAAGATAATATCCGAGCTTGCGCAAGAGGGATATGTACAACCCAATAAAAAAGCGGGTACCAGAATAACAAAAAAATTTTCTAAAAAACAGATGCAGCTGCTTGAACAAGCCAGAGAAGAGTTAAAAAAACAGTTCATATCCCTTGAAAAAAGCGGGTTTAATGTTCAGGAGATTATTGCCTATATCTATGAAGCCATTACCGAATACTCTTTTGAGGCAACGGAGATTCTATACACCGAACCCGACTTTGAAATGATATTCGTAGGAGCCGACGAATTGAGCGAACGTTTAAATGTCAAGGTCAGGGGCGTATATTTTGAAAACATACAAAAAGAGATAGACTCAGCAGATAAGGGGCAAAAAATAATCATAACACCTTTTTACTCCCTTGATATGCTCAAACGAACACAATCCGGTGTAAAAATATTCCCCTTGCACACTGCCAGGCCGCTGGAGTCTTTGAGCTATTCGAAAGACATAGCATACGGTTCTACCATTATGTATGTTGCAGCCACGGAAGACGATAAAGAGGGCGCTCTGTCTTTGCAAAGCAAAATAGCGGAAAATATGTTTAACCTCAAAATATGCAAAATAGGAGAATTGACGGACAACCCCTCCCTTCTCAACTCCGTGGAGCTCGTTATTACATACAAATGGGTTATCAACAACAATGAGGGTATTTTTAAAAACGTACCTAAAATTATAGCCTACAACAGATTTGACGATAAAGAGGGATTGGTCATGATAAGACATTATATAGAAAATAATAAAACCAAGGGGCGATAAATGGATATAGTAGGTGTGGATACGGGCGGAACCTTTACCGATTTTATATACGAACACAATGGAACATGGGGGGTGTACAAAACATTGTCATCTCCGAACAATCCGGCCGATTCCCTTTTGAGAGGGCTAAAAAAAGTCATAAAAAGCGACAATTATAAAATTGTTCACGGCTCAACGGTTGCAACAAACGCTATTTTGGAAAGAAAAGGTGCATACACGGTATTTATAACCAATGCAGGATTTGAAGATATTATCGAAATAGGAAGACAGAGCAGAACACAGCTATACAACCTTCACTATAAAAGAAGCCCGCAGCTTGTCTCAAAAGAGCTGAGATTCGGTATAAATTGCAGGATAGATTCAAAAGGGAAAGTGGTAAATGATATACAAGAAAACGAAATAGAACAGATAAGGCACACGCTGGAAAAGATAAGACCCGAATCCATAGCCGTATGCTTCCTATTTTCATATCTGAATCCAAGCCACGAACTTTTGGTTGAAAAATATCTATCCGATTTAAAAATACCCATATCCCTATCGCATAGAATTTTATCGGAATTCAGAGAATACGAGCGCTCTTCCACAACAATCATCAACGCCTATGTTTCCCCAAAAATGAAAAGATACATACAAAACATTATAGATGAAATAGACAACAACGAACTGAGAATCATGCAGTCAAACGGGGGAAGCATCTCGGCTGATGTTGCAATGAAAGAGTCTGTCAGGACAATTTTGTCAGGGCCTGCCGGCGGTGCTGTCGGTGCTTATGAGATAGGCAAAATGGCAGGATATTCCAGTCTTATTACCTTTGATATGGGAGGAACATCCACAGATGTTGCATTGATAGATAATAAACTGCCCCTTGCTTTTGAATCAAAAATAGCCGATTTCCCCGTTAAAGTTCCCATGATAGACATACATACGGTCGGAGCAGGAGGCGGTTCCATTGCCTATCTTGATGCAGGCGGCTCTCTACGGGTAGGACCCGAAAGCGCCGGTGCCGATCCTGGGCCCATCTGCTACGGCAAAGGAAAACAGATAACCGTGACGGATGCCAACTTATATCTCGGCAGGCTCGTACCGGAATATTTCTTGGGCGGAAATATGAAGCTTGACTATAAAAAACTTGAAGATTATTTCAAAAAAATGTCAGATGATATAGGTTTGAGCGAAATAGAGCTTGCAGAAGGTGTTCTTGATGTAGCAAACGCATCTATGGAAAAAGCAATAAGGGTCATATCCGTTGAAAAAGGCTTTGACCCGCGTGAATTTACTCTATTTTCATTCGGCGGAGCCGGCGGAATGCATGCTGTGTTCCTTGCAGAGCTTTTGCACATACCAAGAGTATTTGTGCCTCAAAATCCTGGCATTCTCTCTGCGATAGGCATGCTGATGGCAGATATTATTAAGGATTATTCTCTTACCGTTATGGTGGAAAATGACAGTACAAACTTCAACGAAATAAGCAGTATGTTCATACAGATAGATAAGCAGGGCACAGACGATTTGACCAAAGAAGGCGTGCCGCAAGATAGTATAATACTTGAACACTATCTCGACATGAGGTATCTCGGGCAATCATACGAAATAATGGTGCCGTTTGATGAGCATTATACGGAGAATTTCCACAACCTTCATAAACAGAACTATGGGTATGCGGATAAAACCAAAAAAGTGGAGGTGGTTAACATCAGACTGAGGGCAAGGGGCATTCCCGCAAAGCCGGAATTCGGCACAGCAGAATATGATAAGCCTGAGATAGACGCAGAAGCCTTTTTGGGCATAAAAGACGTTGTTTTTAATTCGAAGGCTTATCAAACGAAAATTATTGCACGTGATAAATTAAAATACGGCAATATAATAGAATCCCCCGCAATTGTTGTTGAATATTCATCAACCATCGTCATACCGCCTAAGAGCATTGGAGCGGTTGATAAATTCGGCAATATCATAATAGATATCCAAGGAGATTAAAATGAAGCCTAATCCCATAATGCTTGAAGTCTTTAAAAACAAACTCTCATCTGTCTCCGAAGAGATGGGCGTATCGCTCAACAGAACAGCATTTTCACCCAACATAAAAGAAAGAAGGGATTTTTCATGCGCTATATTCGACGACAACGGAGATATGATTGCCCAGGCAGCCCATATTCCCGTGCATCTGGGCTCCATGCCGCTGTCGGTACAGGCTGCGATAGCAGAATATGAGTTTGAAGAGGGCGATATGGTTATATTGAACGACCCTTTTAAAGGCGGCACACACCTGCCGGATATAACTATTGTTGCTCCTGTATTTGCAGAAAATAAGAAAAAGCCGGTCTTTTTCGTGGCAAACAGGGCTCATCACTCCGATGTGGGCGGAATGAGTTCGGGTTCTATGCCGCTTTCCACTAGTATTTTTCAAGAAGGCATTATCATACCGCCTCTGAAACTTATTAAAAGCGGTACAATTGACAAACAGCTAATGAGATTTTTTTTGAACAACGTAAGGACGCCGTATGAAAGGGAGGGCGACTTTTTGGCTCAAATTATGGCCAATATGACGGGCATCAAGAGAATGGAAGAATTAATAGAAAAATACGGATTGAAAACGGTAGAATTCTATGCAAAAAATCTGATGGATTATTCCGAACACATAATGAAAAAAACAATTCAGCAGATGCCCGACGGAGAATACGGCTTTGAAGATTTTATGGACGACGACGGCATAGAACAAGAAAAGATAAAAATCAAAGTGAAGATATTAATAAAAGGCAACAAAGCCATTTTGGACTTTACAGAAACGGACAGCCAGGTTGCCGGCAGTATAAATGCGGTATATGCCATAACGCTTTCTGCCGTTTTATACGTTTTCAGGTCATTGGTCAAAGAAGATATACCGACGAATATGGGATGCTTGAGGCCAATAAAGGTAGTTACCAAAAAAGGGAGTTTGATAGATGCGCAATTCCCTGCCTCCGTTGTGGGCGGTAATGTGGAGACATCTCAAAGAATAGTTGATGTTATTCTCGGCGCTTTATCAAAAGCTATAAAAGAACAGATACCCGCCGCATCACAGGGTACAATGAACAATGTGGCAATAGGCGGAATAAACACAGAGACAAAAGAACCTTTTACATACTATGAAACCCTCGGCGGCGGCATGGGTGCCTCCTGTAATTCACACGGAGAAAGCGCTATACATTCTCATATGACAAACACTCTGAATACCCCCATTGAGGCTTTGGAATACAGTTATCCCTTTATGGTAACGGAATATTCCATAAGAAAAAATTCCGGCGGCATAGGCAAATTCTGCGGCGGTGACGGATTGATAAGAGAAATTAAACTGTTGTCTGATGCCGAGATAACCGTTCTATCAGAAAGAAGAAAACTGCAGCCCTACGGATTGGATAAAGGCCAAAAAGGCAAAAGCGGGCAAAACATTATAATAAAAAACGAGAAGGTGATAATGATGCCCCCAAAATTTAACACAAAGGTAAAAAAAGGTGATATACTGAGAGTCGAAACGCCGGGCGGCGGCGGATATGGAAACCCGGAATTTAAAAAACAAAATAGAATTAAATAAAAAAGCATATAGCAAAACAGGTGATTGGTAAAAAAAGGTTTTATTAAATCTCAAAATTTATGTTAGAGGAGGTTTGAGATGAAGAAGTTGCTGGTTTTGATTGGATTTGCTGCGGTTTTTATGTTTATGGTGCCAAGGGCAAATGCAAAAGTTGTTAAAATGAACCTAAACGCCATCTATGGTCCCACGAGTATTCATACGATGGGGGCAATAAAGTTCGCTAAACTTGTAAAAAAATACACAAACGGCAGCGTTGATATTACGGTCTACCCAAGCGGTAGTTTGGGATTTAAGGGCTCTGAACTTTTAAGGGTCGTCAAAGATGGTCAGGTACCTATGTCCGACATTTTGATGGGTGTCGTGGCAGGTAGTGAACATGTATTCGGCATCAGCTCCCTGCCGAGGCTTGTCAATACATACAAACAAGCAAGGGCTCTGTACAATGAATGCAAACCTCTATATGAACAAGCAGCCCTAAAATGGAATCAGAAATTCCTCTATGCAGCTCCGTGGCCGCCAAGCGGTCTTGTGACAAAAAAAG
>JALTDI010000308.1 GCA_027074255.1 Desulfurellales bacterium | reverse complement strand
ATTCTCTGAACGGGCACATTTGTAGGTATCTCCACAACGTCAAGGTTATATATTTCTTTAAATTCTCTTGCCTCTGTTACAGCTGTTCCCGTCATTCCGGCGAGTTTTTTATACATTCTAAAATAGTTCTGAAACGTTATAGATGCCAGCGTCTGGGATTCCTTTTGTATTCTTAAATGTTCCTTTGCCTCAATGGCTTGATGAAGGCCGTCTGAGTATCTTCTATCCGGCATCAGTCTTCCGGTGAATTCATCGACAATAACGGCTTTTCCGTCTTTTACTATATAGTCTTTGTCCCTAATATAAGCCGTATGCGCTTTCAATGCCTGGTTTACCATCTGCAATATCTCTATATTCTCGGCATCGTAGAGATTTTCTAAATTAAGTATTTTCTGCAGTTTCTCTATCCCGCTGTCGTTAAGCGTTGTATTCTTTGTTTTTTCATCCACCTCATAATCTTTTTCGGAGAGCTGCCTGACGGCTTTATCTAATTTGTAATACAAAGAAGATGGTCTGTCTGCTGCTCCGGATATTATCAGCGGTGTTCTCGCCTCGTCTATAAGTATGGAGTCAACCTCATCGACAATGGCGTAGTAGAAATCTCTCTGAACGTATTCCTCAAGCGCAAAACTCATATTGTCCCTTAAGTAGTCAAATCCGAATTCGCTGTTTGTTCCATATGTTATATCCGCAAGATAGGCCTCCTGTCTTGAGCAGGGAGTAAGCTTTGTTGTGAATTTTTTTTCGTTGTCCCAATCGACGAGAAAAGAGTTGTTCTGCTGCTGTATAACCCCTATGCTGAAACCCAGAAATTTGTATATAGGCGCCATCCATAAGGCATCTCTTTTGGCTAGATAGTCGTTGACCGTGACAAGATGCACGCCCTTTTTAGTTATGGCATTTAGAATCAGCGGCAGCGTTGCAACAAGCGTTTTTCCCTCGCCTGTTTTCATCTCCGCTACCATTCCTTTGTGCAGTATGTATCCGCCGATTAATTGCACATCGAAATGGCGCATATTCAGGGTTCTTTTTGCCACCTCTCTTGTTATGGCAAAAGAATCGACAAGTATATCGTCAAGCTTCTGTTTCTTTTCGTATATATTTCTCAGGCCTTTCATCTTTTCTTTTAGCTGCTCGTCTGTTAATGACTGTATCTCCTTTTCCTTATCGTTGATTTTGTCAACATAGGGCTTAACAGATTTTAAAATTCTGTCATTTTGAGTTCCGAAAACCTTTTTCAGCACGCGCGTTATCATAAGATACACAATCCTCCAGCATTATTAGTAGTATTGTATTGTATGTATGATGCTGACCTTGTCAACCTAAAAGGAAAATCCGTTAGGATTGATTAGTTTAAGCAAAGGGTGATG
>JALTDI010000307.1 GCA_027074255.1 Desulfurellales bacterium | reverse complement strand
CGGCATTTAAATATAATAAAACCGATGCAAAAAAGGTTGCAAAATATATTAAAAATAATATAAAAATAAGATTAGAAAAAGCTCACTTGAAGGATACCTTCGGCAGTGTATTTAAAAACCCTGAGAATAATTATGCCGGAAGGTTATTGGAGAAATCCGGTGCGAAGGGTTTAAGGAAGAACAGTGCGGCAATATCGTACAAACATGCTAATTATATACTGGGAAGCAGCATAACGGATATAGACGATGTTTTGTTTCTAATTGACGAAGCAAAAGAAAGGGTGCTTAAAAATTTTGGCATTGAACTTGAAGAAGAGGTAAAGATTGTATGAAAATTCTTGTTGTGTGCGGCGGGGATTCAAACGAAAAAGAGGTATCCCTAAAAACCGGAAAAGCCGTAGCAGAGGCTTTAAGGGCAAGTTTTGACGATGTTGAGTGTTTTATATGCAAAAACAAAAAACATTGCATAGAGTATATTGAAAAATCCAATGCGGATAAGGTTTTTATAGCACTTCACGGCGGCTGGGGTGAAAACGGCGAGCTGCAGGCGGCTCTTGATATTCTTGGTATAAGCTATACCGGCTCTAATTTCGAGGCAAGCTGTTTGTCAATGAATAAGTTTGCTTCAAAATCTATTTTCAAAGCCTCAGGCTTACCTGCTGCACGCGGTATATTATTAAAAAGCAGAAATGATATCGAAAAAATAGACTTTTATCCAATATGTATAAAACCGAATAAAGAGGGTTCATCAATAGGAGTGGAGTTTGCGCAAAGCAGAGAGGAAGCTGAGCAAAAAATTGAGCGACTATTGCAGCAATTCGGCGAGATAATAGTCGAAGAGCAGCTGATAGGCAGGGAACTTACGGTGACGGTGATGGACGATACCGTGTTTCCCATAATAGAGATAAAACCTAAAAAAGGATTTTATAACTACGAAAATAAATATACAAAGGGCAATACGGAGTACTTGATTGTAGATAATTTGACACATGATGTTGAAAATATATGTAAAAGTGTTGCACACAAAGCATATAAATCTCTCGGATGCACAGGCTGTGCGAGGGTCGATATCATACTGCGGAACAATATTCCCTATATTCTTGAGGTAAACACCATGCCGGGTATGACAGAGACAAGCCTTGTTCCGAAATCTGCGAAAGCTCAGGGAATCAGTTTTGAAGATTTAGTTAAATTGATGATAGGTGATTAATGATAGATTACAAAAATGTTGATAAAGCAGTTGAGAAAAAGAAAAAGAACGTTAATTGGCTGAAAATCACGGGAATTTCCCTGTTTTTTGCTTTAATAATTTTCATTTTCAGCGCTTCGGCTTATTTTTATGTCGGATATTCAAAAAAACACAATGTCTTAAAATA
>JALTDI010000306.1 GCA_027074255.1 Desulfurellales bacterium | reverse complement strand
TCTTCATTTATCATAGGGTCATCAAGCTCATCGCTTTTGTAAAAAAATTCAATTATGGGTCTCGGCAGCTTTTCGCCCTGCTTCAATGCTAGCTTTTTTGCCAAAGAACCTGCAATAACATTTCTAACAACAACCTCTACGGGTATCATCTTTAGCTTTTTTACAACTATTTCCCTACCTGAGTTCTCTTCTACGAAGTGATTGGGAATTCCACATTCGTTCATCCACTCAAAAACCTTAACCGTAATTGTTTTATTCATTGCACCCTTTTCATCTATTACGGCGTGTTTTTTTCCGTTAAAAGCCGTAGCATCATCTTTAAAATACTCTATAAGTAAATTCGGGTCGTTTGTTTCATACATCTTTTTGGCTTTTCCCTCATACAACAATTTTGTTTCTTCAACCATTTCACACTCCAAAATAAAATTTTTGCCATACCCTGTAAAAAACATAGCATGGCATAATGGGACAAAAACCCCGTAATTTAATTCTAAAAACTGGCCAGAACTATCAATATAGCTATAATATTAATAATTTTTATCATAGGGTTAATAGCCGGCCCTGCCGTATCCTTCAAAGGATCTCCTACGGTATCTCCCGTTACGGCAGCTTTATGAGCCTCGCTTCCTTTGCCTCCGAAGTTTCCATCTTCAATATATTTTTTTGCATTATCCCAGGCTCCGCCGCCGCTTGTCATGGAAACCGCAACAAAGAAACCGGTTATAATAGCGCCTATGGATAGGGCTCCCAACGCTATTTTCCCGAACAAAGCATAGACAACAATAGGTGCAACGACCGGAATCAAACCAGGTATAATCATTTTTTTCAGAGATTCCCTCGTAACAATATCGACACAAGCGGCATAATCGGGTTTGGCTTTACCCTCCAGTATGCCCTTAATTGTTTTAAATTGCCTTCTCACCTCTTCAACCATCATACCGCCGGCTACACCGACAGCCTCCATACTCATTGCTCCGAAATAAAACGGCAGCAGACCGCCCAGCAGTAAGCCTACAAGAACGAGAGGGTTGCTTAAATCGAAGGAATGAACCCCCGCTCCGATTGCACGTGTATATTCAGCAAACAAAACAAGGGCTGCCAAAGCGGCAGAACCGATAGCAAATCCCTTTGTCACCGCTTTTGTAGTGTTGCCGACAGCATCAAGCGGGTCTGTAACGGCTCTGACAGAATCGTCAAGCTCAGCCATTTCGGCTATACCGCCTGCATTATCCGTTATAGGGCCGTATGAATCAATAGATATAATAATTCCCGTTAAAGAAAGCATTGAAGCAGCTGCAATTCCGATACCGTATATGCCTGCCAATTTATATGCAAAAAATATACCGAGAGCAATAACAATAGCAGGAAAAGCCGGAGCTTTAAGCATAATGGCCATTCCCTGTATTATATTTGTAGCATGTCCTGTTACGGAAGCCTTTGAAATGGATTTAACCGGCGGATATTCATATGATGTGTAGTATTCCGTTATAAACATAAGCAAAGCCGTAATAGCCATACCTATAATAGCTGACAAAAATATATCGCTGCTTGTTATACTTAGACCGTTCACCATAAGTCCGTTTGCAAAAAATTTACCGGAGACAAACCATATTATAGCCAAAGCTATAATAGCCGTAGCTATCATTCCTTTATAAAATGCACCCATAATGTTCTGCGATTTACCCAATTTGACAAAAAAAACACCCGCTATTGCTGAAACAGAAGAGATGGCGCCTATAAGCAGAGGGAACATTGCAGCTACGCCGACGCTGCCCGGCTTATCAAAGAGCGTATGGCCTAAAACCATTGCCGCAACAGTAGTAACCGTGAATGTTTCGAATACGTCTGCAGCCATACCGGCACAGTCGCCCACGTTATCACCAACGTTATCGGCAATAACCGCAGGGTTTCTTGGATCATCTTCGGGAATACCCGCTTCAACCTTACCGACCAAATCAGCTCCCACATCTGCAGCTTTTGTATAAATACCGCCTCCGAGCCTTGCAAAAACACTAATTAAACTCGTACCGAAAGCAAGTCCTATCAATGCCTTGATTGTATGCTCAACCGGCTGCTTAAACACATAAACTGACATAAAATAAAATCCCGAAACAGCGAGCAAACCGAATCCCGTCACCAAAAAACCTGTAACGGAACCGCCCCTAAAGGCAAGATTTAACGCTCTTGCCAAGCCGTTTTTGGCCATTTCAGCGGTTTTAACATTTGTCCTAACCGCTATAACCATTCCGATAAAACCGGCTAAACCAGAAAGCAGTGCGCCTGTGAGATATCCAATAGCCGTCAACAGGCCGAAATGTTCGCTTTTTAAACCCAATGCCCACAAAATGGCAAAGACTATAACGGCCACAACCGCAATAGACCTATACTCCCTCGATAAAAAAGCGTATGCACCCTCTTGAATTGCCTTGGCTATCTCCTGCATTTTCTCATTGCCGTTGCTTTTTGATAAAACGCTTAATGCCGTTAAAACAGCATATAAAATAGACAAAAAAGATGCGCCGAACGTTAGATAGAGTATCGTTGATGTGCTGTCCATAAAAAATCCTCCTCAAATAAACTAAGAATTTATAGCTTTATCCACTTCATTAATTATATCGTCAATTTTTCTATCGCATATATCACAGACCCATTTAAGCAATTCAATATCATTATCGGTTGTTTTATCTTTGGACAAAAATTTAGTATTAAACACAATGCCGGCAGCCAAAAGAGATGCTGTCAGCTTTGAGGGCTTAATGCCGAATTTTTTGAATTCATCAGCAACAATGGAAGACGTCGCCCCCCAGGGCTCAATTCTATACCTTGTCATATACTCCGTTTGAACATTCCCCAATTTATGATGATCTAATATTTCCAGGATATCGCAATGGAATATACCCTCAGGCGCATTAACGCTGCTTGAGTGATCCATCAAAATCACCTTTCTTCTGTTATACTTTATCATATCCGTTCTGGTAACGATGCCTACAACCTTTTTGTCGCTGTCAATAACTATAATAGACCTATTATTGGAACTATAAACCGTTTCTTTTATATCATTAATCAAATCCTTAGGTTTTGCCACCATGCCGTTTCTATCCACCAAGGTCTCAACCGAGGCGCTCCACTCAATCAAACCCGCAGTGGAAAATGCATCGAAATCCGACAATATTATGGATACGTCTTTTTCTTTTGCTCTATTTGAGAGTTCTTCGCTTATATTGTATCCGTTTGAAACCACAACGCATCTGACTCCCAAATCAATGGCTTTTTTCTGCAAATCCTCTCTGTTGCCCAGTATTATAACGATATTTTCAGGGTCAATTCTTTCAATAATTTTCATCAATCCGTCAGGGCCGACAACGCCCATAATGACATTTGCTATAAATGTATTCTCACCCGAAGCATCATTCAATATTGTTCCGCCGACAGCTTTTGCTATCATGGAAATATTTGTTTTAATCTTTCTGAATATATCGGGCATAACCGAGGCAATGCTCTTTCTTGCTATATCTATCATACCGAAATAACCGAAAAAATCATTGTTGTCATCCACGACTGGCATAACCCTTAAATCGTTTTTAAGCATAATCTTAAAAGCCTCTGTAATGGGCATATCCTTACTAATCTGTATCACATCTTTTGTCATAACATCTTCAACACGCAGCTGTAAATCCAAAATATATTTAGGCAGCTGAGCATTGAAATAGCTTAGTATCTTCTGCGTATTTAGGTCTATGTTGCCGCAAATCGTTGAAATATAGTTATTATCTTTATCCACCGAATTCTTTAACTCAGCATAGCCTATGTTTGATGCAACACTGTCAACGTCAGGGTTTTTCCTTCCGACTATATAAATATTTTTAACATCCCTCATCACACATCCCCCCAACACATTTTAAGTAGAACTTTATATAAAATTTTAACCCTTTTTTCAACCAATATTGTTTTTATAAATCCGGTTAACAAGTCTGTTTCCAACAAATCAAACCTACAAAACAATTTAAGAAATTAATTCAACAGCAGCCCAGACAACTCGGGCGCCATTTACTTGTTCCAAAACACATACAGAACATATAAACATTTGGGTTAAATTTCAAGTGTATTGTTGTTCAATCTCTCCTCTAAGCAGCCAACAATTTCCTATTTGTATGATAATACATATTTTTTGAGCAAAATACAAAAATCTTTAAACCTCGGCTCTATTTTTTTATTGACTTTCTACTAGTATGGAATTACTTAATAAATTAAGGATACACAAGAAAGGAGGTGTGCGAAATGAAGAATCTAAACGACTTTTCGACTACGCTCACAAAGATAGTCTCATACGGAGGTGGACACCTTGTGACAAAGAACAAGGTTTTGAGATCTTTTCTCCTTAACAAAGGGTATCAACTGGCTTACAAGTCCCTTGTTGAAGAAAACTCTGAAAACAGACCTATTGAGATGCAGAAGGAAAAGGTCAGGGTCATATTAAATCTGTTCGAAATAGCCGATAGAAGAATGAAGGAGGGATTATTATCCCCGAATGTGGTTCGCTCTGTAATTGAGGTGCTGATCAATAATCTGGTTATACCCACAAAAGCGCAGGAAGAAATAGACAGGAAATTTAAGAAAACATACGGGAGGACACCGCCGGCATTTTTGGTGATCGCTCCGTCTAAAAGGTGCAATCTTCACTGTCTGGGCTGCTATGCTTCCTCCGACTCACGCTCAGCAGAAACCATACCGTACAATACTTTAAATAGAATCTTAGATGAAAAAAAGAAGTATTGGAACTCGGGTTTTACGGTGATAACGGGCGGTGAGCCTTTTATGTACAGTAGTGAGGGAAAGAATATTTTAGATGTAGTTGAACAGCATCCTGATCAATATTTTTTGTTTTACACAAACGGAACGCTGATAACAAAAGATGCTGCAAAAAGAATGGCCAAATTAGGCAATATTACGCCTGCGGTATCGGTTGAGGGCTTCGAGGTTCAAACAGATGCAAGGAGAGGAAAAGGAACGTTCAAAAAAATAATGCAGTCTTT
>JALTDI010000305.1 GCA_027074255.1 Desulfurellales bacterium | reverse complement strand
TTCTATAAAGACGGTTTTTATAATGTCGGAAAAGATAAATTAAACAGCGACGATATGATTGCTTTGTATAAACAACTTATGGAAAAATATCCCATTGTACTTTTGGAGGATGGACTTGCTGAAAATGATTGGGACGGATGGAAAAAAATGACAGAAACAATTGGTGACGAGCTAATCCTTGTCGGTGATGACATATTCGTTACCAATACGGAATTAATCTATAAGGGAATAGAAAATGCTATCGCAAATGCAGTATTAATTAAACCCAACCAAATAGGAACTTTAACGGAAACGCTTGACGCTGTCAGACTTGCGCAGGATGCTTCTTATAACTTGTTTATATCTCACAGGTCGGGTGAAACTATGGACACATTTATTGCTGATTTGGCGGTTGGTATTAATTCCGGTCTGATTAAAACCGGTTCTGCATGCAGGGGCGAAAGAATAGCCAAATATAACCGTTTAATTGAGATAGAAGAGGAGTTATTCCCTTATGGCGAGTATCCTACATGGTAGATTTTTTCGCATAATATTTACCATATTTTCGCTTATAATCATAGCTGTGATAGCAAAAAACATATATATAAAACAGGTGCAGATTAAAGCTCTTGCAAAACAGAACGAACAGCTTGATAAGCAAATTGCACATATAAGCAATAAAATCGTGGAAATAAAAAGGAATATAAACATTGCCGAAGCAGACCCTCACATCATTGAGCATAGGGCAAAGAACGATTTGATGATGGTTGATAAAAATGAAAGCATTATTATCTTTCATGACAATTCAAAGTAGCCTGTATATTGCTTTTTGTGTATGTTGACAGTAAAAGGAATATATTCCGATGCCGTAATTTTTTCAGATGATATTGAAGAGAGCGCATACTCTCAAATTGTTCAGCTTGTTAATCACCCGATAGCCAAACAGGCTCACATAAGAATTATGCCGGATGTTCACACCGGAAAGGGATGTGTAATAGGCTATACTGCAAAACTGGGAGGCATCGTAATTCCCAATCTTATAGGTGTTGATATAGGATGCGGTGTTCTCTCGTTTTATTTTGTCAATCTGAAATTAGATAATAAGGCCTTTGATAGGATTGACAGCATAATAAGGACGTTAATTCCAAGCGGAACAAGGATTAGAGGTTCATTGTCCGATTATGTTTATGTTGTATCCAAACGGTATATGAATATGAATTTTGATGAGTTTAAAAAAAGAATAGAAAAGCTGGCATATAAAACAAAGCAGGATATTAATTATGTTCTTAACTCTCTTGGAAGCCTCGGAAGCGGCAATCATTTTATAGAGATTGAGGTTGCCGATGAGCTAACTTATTTTACGGTACACTCGGGTTCAAGAAATTTTGGATTGAATGT
>JALTDI010000304.1 GCA_027074255.1 Desulfurellales bacterium | reverse complement strand
AAAAAGGCAAATGTAGGCATAATTTCAATAGACTTTTTCACTATAACAAACGTGCTTCCCCAAAATATGGTAACCGAAAAAAGAAAAAGGTCGGCTATATGTTCCTGTTTTATCTTAATCATTGCCCGCTCGTTTTAAGGTGGTATATATTAGCCATAAACACGCCCGTTAATATAAAAACCGCGCCTATTGCCTGATATTCATTCATACCCGTATGCAGAATGAGCAAACTCAAAATTATAGTTATAACAGGTTCAAACGAAGAAAATATACTCGTCAAGGATGAGCCTATAAGTTCTATGGCGGCAAAAAGAAAGCCTATTGAAATAACAGTAGTTATTAAACCCAATGCAATAATTATTAAAAATTGACGCATATTCGGAATTTCTTTCGGAATGCCGAAAATTATGGAAAATGACAGGGCAGCAAAAACTATTGTGTAGAATGTCAGTGATATCGGATTTTCGTATTTTAAAAACCTCTGTATAACAATCAAATAAACACTGTATATAACCATGGCGGAAACACCAAGTACAACGCCTGTTATCTCTATGCGTGAGTGAAGAGCATCCTTAAATATAAACAAAAATCCCACCAAAACAATGCCTACATACAATGCCTTAAAAGGCGTTATCTTCTCCTTGTATATAAAAGCCGCAAGCATGGTAACAAATGCCGGATAAAGATAAAGCAAAAGCTCGGTAACAGACGGAGCTACATATTTTACGGAGCTGAAAAAACAAAATGACTGTGCCGTATATAAAAAAGCCCCCGTGACGAGTGTCTTCTTTGTAAGATTCACCGTTATTTTCAAGCCCGAGGGCTTAAACAAAAGAAGAAAAACAAACATAAAGAATGAACCGGATACAAATCTGTAAACAAGCATATCCTTAACGCTAAACCCGCTTTTGTATCCCAGCTTCACAAAGATAACAAGGCTGGCAAAGGCTGATGCCGATATTATGGAATATATAAGACCTTTCAATAAAAGGCTTTTTTTCATTTTAAAATCCGCCTCTAATTATTACAATTTCACAAATATATATTATTAATCTCAAAAGTAAAGAAAATCCTATTCTTAAAAGAATTATTGACAAAATATTATTATTGTTATACTTTCTTTTTTATGAATATGGAAATTTTGGAAAAAATAATAAAAACAAAATCCGAGTTAGACATAAAAATCCTATATATAGAAGACAATAAGGATGTCCGAAAGGAAACGTTAGAGTTATTCGAACAATTTTTTAATGATATCAAAACAGCATCAGACGGACAAGAAGGTCTTGAAAAATTCAAGTCAGGCACATTTGATTTGGTCATTACCGATATAAATATGCCGAGGATGAACGGCCTCGATATGATAAAAGAAATAAAGA
>JALTDI010000303.1 GCA_027074255.1 Desulfurellales bacterium | reverse complement strand
TAAATGATCGAATAGGTGAGTGGTTAAGTGATTGTTAGTTGCTGGTGATTAAAAACAGCAATATGAAATTATGGAAAACGGATATTATATACTGATTGAAAAATATGAGATAAAACAAAAACCCTGAACCTTAATTACGCAACGGATAATTTATCTTCGTTCTGGATAATAATTTTTGGGTTTTTGTTGGGCGGAGGTATCGGTAGTTTTTGCTTTTTCAACAAATTGATATGCTCTTTCATTCCCCACTTGGCTTTATATATACAGTCTTCAATAGAATGCCCTATTCCTGTGAAGCCTTCTAAATCCGGCGAATAAAAACCGAAATAATCAGGCTCTTTCGTTGCCTCAATAATCAAAGAATATTCCAAATCAATCAATTCTATCAACTCCTTCTATACTTTCTTTATTCCAGCCGCTTTCAATATAGCCAGACACGTTCCTTTAGGTATCTCTTTTGAGCCGTGATAATCCACCCTAACCAACTTATCGTGCCCAGCTTTTCCATAGTATCTTATTGAGCCCTTCTCTTTAATGATAATAAATCCGTTTTTCTCAAGAAGTCTCACCACTTCACTAAATTTCACTCAAACTTCCTAAAACATCTTTTGGCATAAGCCCTTATCGATATATAGTCTTATATATTTTGGTTGTAGGTTTGTCAAATTTTACCGTATTAAGCAATGATTGATGATTAGCGGTTAGCGACTGGTGAATAGTGATTAGCAAAATGCAAAATGCACAACCAAAGAGATAATTTTAAATTACGAATTTTAGACCTGAGCCGAGACGCCAGAGCCGAGCTGACGCTCAGCATCGGCTTGGTTTTGGATTAAATAAAACAAGAAAGTAAAAAGGTAAAAGAACAATAAAGCCTTACCTATCCTTTTATTTTTAATTGAAAGAAAAAACACTATTTCAAAAAACCATAACACAATAAAATTGTATCGTGAGCAAATAAAGAATTTAAATGTGCAAAAATTTATCCTGATTGTATTAATAGCATAAACGCTTGAAACGCCAGCGAGTTTAGAACTTTAAAACATAAGACATTAGAATTTTAGAAGATTTTATACGGCCTTGATTTTTGCATTCTTTTTTATCAAGAAAAAAATAGATAAAATGAATTGGCGTCTGGTGCTTAAAACGGTGGACGTGAAAGAACAGCAAAGAAGAAAATACACCCTACATAGATGCTGAATCCTAATCACTATTCACTCGGATATTCAACAACTCAATAATTATACGAAAAACTAACAAACTTACCAAACCACAAAGAATGTACGTTTAAAGACTCCTTTGTTTTCATTGATTTTTAAATATGATAAGAATAATATGCAGTGATGAAAAAAGCTTATTTTTTCAGGATTAACGGCATAACA
>JALTDI010000302.1 GCA_027074255.1 Desulfurellales bacterium | reverse complement strand
TTATATTCAGAACGTATATTTTACCAAAGAAAGGCTTGGATATAGATGCTTTTTGGACAATAATTTCCGGATTTGAAAATTTATTGTAAAATCTGACGTTGTAGGGTAAATGTCCTTTAATTATGTGGAATTTATAATGTTTATCAAGATAGCCTATTGCAGAATCTAAGTAGCCGTAGCTATTGTAATTCGATATTGCAAGCAGGATTTTGCCGTTAAAAACAGCGCTGTCTATGTTAAATATGTTGTAGCCGTAGGAAAAGCTGCCTTTTTTAATGAAGGAATCGAAATCAAAATCATATATTTTTACCTTAGAACCCTGCGCTACCATTATCTCTTTTTGTTTGTTATTTTCTATGTAACCCGAATAGAAGGCAGTTGTTCCGTGTCCTATGTTTTCATAAAGTGCGATTTTATAACTGTTTGATGACATATCCAAGCCTGTATAAGGACTATATAATCCCACTTTGTTTAATAATGATTCCCACAATGTCAACTGGGGAGAAAGTCTGAGCGTTGAGGCAACCATATTTTTAGGCGGTATCTTGACAGCATTTTTGCCGTTTAGCAAAACTTCTCTGGTGTGGTTATCCACTTTTTTTGAGATTGAGAACAGGACATTTCCTGCATATCCGTTATAAACCTTGCATTTCATAGTTTGATATTTTCTTGTTGTTATCAGTAGAACAAGGTCAGCGTCCACCGTCTGGGCAAGCTTTTTTATAGAGCCCTTTTCGCTAAGTGAGCGTATTCTCTGTTGAGTTATTGCGATGGCAAGAGAATCCTCTTTTATCACATAAAATCTTCCGGTTTTTTCCAATGCGCTTTTGAGTGACGAATAAATAATGGGATTTCTTGTGATTATGGCTACCCTATATTGATTCTTCCCGGCTATGAATTTGTCGTTTGCCTTTGGTTTTCCTATTAAATTTTTCTCACCCCAGGGTATTATTCCAAGTCCCATAAGGTAATCTTTTTCCTTTTCCAAGCCAGCAGTTATAACGGCTTTCGCTTTATGGGGAAAAAGCTTAGATACGTATGCATAAGCGATACCCTTTTTAAGGCTGACGGTTTCATTATCGTTAAACATTTTCAATTTACCTTTGTTCACATATATGTAAACAATGGAATTTTTATATAAGCCGTCGTCATATCCCTTGTTTAGAATTAAATCCTTTTTGTTTTTAACCTTCAAAACCTTGCCCTTTACAACATTCAGCTTAGAAGATAGAGTGTAGGCTATGTTTCCGTAAATGTCCGCATAAGAGTAAGAGGATAAAAAGATAAAAAATAGAGCAAGAATAATTTTTTTCATAGCGTCAAATTCCCTTTAATTGTTTTATTCTGTCTTTCGTCTTGTTGTAAAGTTCAGTGATTTCCTT
>JALTDI010000301.1 GCA_027074255.1 Desulfurellales bacterium | reverse complement strand
TTCACCATATAACCGGCTCCACGAACGGTATAAATCAATTTCTTGTCAAAATCCTTATCTATCTTTCTCCTCAACCTTGTAATCATAACATCCACAACGTTGCTGTCTAAGTCAAAATCATAATTATATATATGCTCGATTATATCGCTTCTCGATAAAAGTTTATTTTTATTCAAAGACAAATATTCAAGCAGCATATACTCCTTTGCGGTAAGTTTAATTGTTTCTGCACCCCTTACAACTTCGTGCGTGGAAAGATTTATCGACAAATCGGCTATATTAATTGTATTTGACGCTTCATTAAAATGCCTTCTTAAAACGGCCTTAATACGGGCAAGCAGCTCATCAAAAGAAAATGGTTTTGTTAAATAATCATCCGCCCCGCCGTTTAGACCTGCCACCTTATCATCGACTTCGCTCTTTGCGGTAAGCATTAAAACCGGCGTTTTTATACCCTTTTCTCTCAAAGTTTTTAATATCTCCAATCCGTTGATTTTAGGCAGCATAATATCCAATATTATAATATCAAAGGGCTCGTTTTCGGATAAAAACAGGCCGTCTTCACCATCATATGCCGTATCCACGGAATAGCCCTCATCCTCAAGCCCGCTCTTTATCAAATCAGCCAATGTTTTTTCATCCTCAACAACAAGGACACGCATTAACGCACCTCCATAAAGCAAAATTATTATAACACACAAAAGATTACAAAATCATTAAAATGTATTGAAATAACATCAATTGTGTGTTATGGATTATACGACAGAGAAGGAAATTGCAAAAGGAGGTGCTCAGTATAAAAAAGGCAATATTTTTAATATCTATATTTTTTCTTTTTACTCAACAATATGCATACCCGAAGAGTAGTCAGACAAACACATACAATCTTAACGCCGAGCTCTTTCAGGCCGTAAACTCAGACAACATAACCTTGGTGAAAAAATTAATAAAAGAGGGGGCTTATGTAAACGCAAAAGACTATAAAGGAAGAAACACATTGGATTTGGCCGTTTATAAAGGGTTTAATAAATTAGCACGCTGCTTGATAAAACACGGCGCTGATGTAAATTCAAGAAACAATTTCAAGGCTACGCCCCTGCATATTGCTGCCCTCACGGGCAACTGCGATTTGGTAGAACTTTTATTAAAAAAAGGTGCAAAAATTAATTCAAAAGCCCTTAACGGGTGGATGCCCTTGCATATAGCCTGCGGAAACGGACATACGGAAACGGTAAAAATACTGATAAAGCACGGTGCCAATGTCAATGCTAAAGATGATGAAGGAAAAACACCGCTGCACCATGCAGCTTCAAACGGCAATATAGAAACCGCAAAACTGCTTCTCATGAATAATGCCGATATTAACGCACAAGATAAATTGGGA
>JALTDI010000300.1 GCA_027074255.1 Desulfurellales bacterium | reverse complement strand
AAACAGTGGACAGTAAGAAAGTAAAGATAAAAGTTGTGCCAATTTGGAAGTGGCTATTAGTTTAGATAAAACTATTAATTGCGGATAAATTTCCATTGATTTTTTTAGAATTGCTGTTAAAATATAAATAAAAGTTTAATTAAAAAATATGTTTGTAAAGATTCCCGTTTCTATTATTAAAGAAGGAGAAAGGTTTGTTGCTTATTCTCCGGTTTTAGATTTGTCTATATCTGGTAAATCATATGATGAGATTAAAAAGCGGTTTACAGAGATAATTGATATTTTTTTGGGGGAAATCAAGAAAAAAGAAAGCATAGGAGTGGATTCCCGATAAATTTCTCCGCTGTGCTACGAAATTTTCGGGAATGACAGAAAAGAGGACTTGTCATTCCCATGAAGGAATGTCACCCCCGTCCTCGATTAGATCGAGGATGATATTACTCCGATCGGGGACAGGAATGACAAAACTGGGATCGGGAATGATAAAGTAGGATAGCATTCCGAAATTTTTAGGAATGACGAGAAAAAAGAAGAAAAGAGAGAATTTGACAGAATGTTTATTCTGGATATATAATTACGATGAACATAAGTAATTTTAAAAAATATGCCATTTGGAAATGAAAATAATTTTAATAATCAGGGACGAGGATTAGGCAGAGGCGGTGGACGAGGACGCCAGCCTGGCGGGAGAGGGCTTGGCGCGGGAGGAAATTAAGAAGAATGTGGAAGCTTTTATTAAACAAACGAAAATGGTATTACACGATAATCCTGATTTAATAGAAATAAGGAAAAATTCTGAATGGTATGATAAATTATCAGCCAAAGATTTGCTTTCTTTGATGTCTATGGTTACGCATGATCGTTTAATGGCTCGTGAAATGTTCAGAAAAAGAATTAGAGAAAAAAAGAAATTTACGAACACGAGTTAGTATATCCTATTTTACAAGGTTATGATTCGGTGATGTTAAAAACGGATATTACTATTATCGGTTCAGATCAACTTTACAACGAAATGATGGGGCGGTTTTATCAAGAAAAATTTGGGCAAAAACCACAAGTTATTATCACCACTAAAATTACTCCCGGTATTGACGAAAAGAGAAGCAAGGCAAAAGTTTAGGCAACTATATTGGTTTAGCTCATTCGTCAATAGAGAAATTTGGCAGAATAATGAGCATACCTGATAATCTTATCACTGAATACTTCAATGTCTACACTGATATTCCACTTGAAGAGATATATCAAATGGAAAAAGATTTATATCAGACTCGTTTTGCTGGCGATAACCAGATTCTTTACAACAAAGTTTTGGCAGTTGCGAAGCGCGAGATCAAAATATCTTGTTGTGGGATTATGCTGGTGCTGCGATTAATTGATTTAAAAGAAG
>JALTDI010000299.1 GCA_027074255.1 Desulfurellales bacterium | reverse complement strand
AGATACTGTGTTATTTGTCAACCCCTTTATCCAAAATTCAATGTGTTCTCTCCAAGTATGCATTCTTATACTGCGCCAATGCCATAATTAACAGTTTCCTCATACAGGCAACCAAAGCCACTTTTTTCTTCTTGCCGTTAGATACAAGTCTTTCAAAAAACTCTTTGATTTTAGTGTTGGTTCTTATTGCACACATCCCTGCCATATAGATAAGATTCCTTATATAGGCATCTCCCTGTTTGCTTATTCTTTTATTTATTTTCTTTTTACCGGATTCATATATAATGGGGTCTAATCCTATCAGCGCAGCCGCCTCTTTTCTATTTTTAACCTGTTTTTTCTCAAAAAACAGGAACAGATTAACGGCTGTTAAAAAACCTATGCCCTTTATGCTTTCTATCTTTTGGACAACTTCTTTCATTTTATCTTTTTTTTCTATTAGTTTTTTTATCTTCTTTTCTATGGATTTCAGTCTTTCATTCATCTGTAAGACCATATTTTCAATATGGTCTTTTCCCTCTTTATCGCTTTTGGGATTATGTTTTATTGATTCAAGATGGTTAATGAAATTTACCCTCTGTCTTTTGATAAACCTGTATTCAGAAAGCAGGAAAGACAGCTTTTCCAAGTCTTCATCCAAGTCTATTGTTCTTATATCCTTTTTGTCTATCAATTTGGCATATTCATAAAGAGCCTTTGCATCTGAGTTGTCTGTTTTTGCTCTATGTGACATAACTTCAAGCAGGTATGGTGTTTTTCTTGGATTTATTGCTACAACCTTTATCTGTTCAATTGCTGCAAACTCTTCCAGAAACGAAGAATACGGACCTGTCGGTTCGTATATTATAACTGTTTTATCCTTATTCAGGCGTTTAAATATTCTTTCCTTGAATTTCTCTAAGTATCTTTCGTTTGGAAATGTATAGAGCTTTTTACCGTCATATACCGTTATGGAATCCTTGGATATATCCACCCCGAGAAAAGATAAATCCTTCATCTTTCAAAACCCTCCCTTTGAAATTTCCAAAATAAAGGACTATAATGGCTGATAGGGAGTCTTCCCTTGTTTTACCTTGTACACGGACAACTTCCTTTATGGGAGGCGTCCCAGTTACTGTCCAAACTTAGGGAAGGTTGGGTCAATCTGCGAATCGAGCTGTTTATCCCTTAACAGGATAAACGCTCCAAGTGTGCAACGACCACACCTTCCCTATCAACCCTATATTAGAATAATAACACAGATGATGGATTGATGGGAGTAACATACAAGGTGCAAAGTTTGGGATTACTTTTCACTCTGTGATTATTTTATTTGTAAGAGCTTTGAGAAAATCATGGAAATCAGTTAAATTAGTTTGAAGTATCTGATAAACCATATCATCGTTAATGTCCCAA
>JALTDI010000298.1 GCA_027074255.1 Desulfurellales bacterium | reverse complement strand
CAGAGCCTATTGCCGGGTCTGCAAAGATACCCGTTGCGAGCGCTCCCCATATTCCGTTAAGTCCGTGCACACCGAAGGCATCAAGAGAATCGTCATAATCAAATCTGTATTTTAGATAACTTGCGCCGAACCACCCCAGAACGCCGGATACGGCCCCTATTACAAGAGCCCCTAAAATGTTTACAAATCCTGCTGCCGGTGTAATAGCTACAAGACCAGCCACAGCACCTGATGCTGCACCGAGCATTGTTGGGTGTTTATTAGCAATCCACTCAGCAGACATCCAGCTTATTGCTCCAATGGCAGCCGCAGTGTTTGTTGATAAAAAAGCAGAACCCGACAAACCGTCTGCAGCCAATTCGCTTCCTGCATTAAATCCAAACCACCCGAACCACAGAAGCGCTGCACCAAGGACAGTCAATACGATTGAAGAAGGAGGCATTGCAATTTTTCTAAAACCTCTTCTCTTGCCGAGCATAAGAGCAAATATCAAACCTGCAACACCGGCGTTTATATGCACAACCGTTCCGCCTGCAAAATCCAGCGTCCCTAAATTTGACAGCCATCCTCCACCCCAAACCCAGTGAGCAACAGGGGCATATACGAATGTTACCCACAAAACCGTGAATACTATCCATGATGAAAATTTTAGTCTCTCAACAACACTGCCGCTGATTAAACCTACGGTTATTGCTGCAAATGTCATCTGAAAAGAGACAAAAACAAATGTGGGTATGCTGCCTGAGAGAGTTTTTACTCCGATGCCGGACATAAATAAATACTGTAAAGACCCTATTAATCCGTGTATATCATTTCCAAACGACAAACTATATCCCCACATTACCCATACAACGCTGACCACGGCATAAGCCATCAATGACAATCCCATTGTATTGAGTATATTTTTCCCTCTTGACATACCGCCATAAAAAAGAGCCAACCCCGCAGGTGTCATTATCATAACAAGCGCAGTAGATGTGAGCATCCATGCCGTATCACCAGAGTTAATTGCCTTATTAGCTGCAAATGTAACTGACGGTACAGACAGGAATACTAATAGCCCCGCCATAATTTTATTAATAAATTTCATCTAAAATCCCTCCTCAAATAGCATCTTTATCTATTTCACCCGTTCTTATCCTCACAGCCTTTTCAACGCTGCTTACGAAGATTTTACCATCCCCTATTTTGCCGGTTTTTGCCGAGTTTATTATTGCATCCAAAACGTTATCCAAATCCTCATCCTTTATAACAACCTCAACCTTAATCTTGGGCAAGAAATCCACAACATATTCGGCGCCTCTGTAAATTTCGGTGTGTCCTTTTTGTCTTCCGTAACCCTTAACCTCAGAAACGCTCATACCCTTTATTCCTATTTCAAGCAGAGCCTCTTTTACGCTATCCAACTGAAAGGGTCTTATAATAGCCTCAACTTTTTTCATAAACTCCTCCTTCTTAATTATTTCCGACATATAGTAAGCAAATATTGTTCCTATATTATTATAACAGTAAAAGATACACATCTAAGGTTGTATTATACAATATATATTTACAATTATGTTAATTAAACTACATTATTGTATTAAAATATTAGAAGTTTTAAGATGAACAAACCGGTACAAATAGATACAGAAATACTTCTATACCGTTAAAAATGCTTCTATGACAAGGTTATATGATACTTCAACAAATGTAAACGGTTTTATCAGGCTTTTAGGGCAACTATAACAAAAATACCACTATTCAAAAATAAAGCCTGCAGATTATTCCATTTCAGGAGATTATGAGATTCTACGATATCAGGACAAAATAACTATTAGAAATTTCTCCGGGTTGATTTTTTTAATAAAACACATAAACTAAAAGTGATTTTATAATACAAACAAGAAAGGAGCTGGTATGCCGCACGTTCCGTCAAAAGACGAGATAGTTGAAATCTTGAAAGAGGTGAAAGACCCTGAAACCGAGATGTCCGTATTCGATTTGGGACTTGTCAAATATGCGGACTACGTTGAAGAGAAACGGCATCTTGTGGTAAAATGTGATTTTCTAAGAAGAAACCCGTCTTGTGTGGGATGCCTCCCCATTGCGTGGATGGTGCAGAAGAAAATTACCGACGAGCTTTCAAAGAGATTCATGGCATATGAAGATATTGACAGTGTGGAGTTTCTTCTCTAAGACTATATCAAGAATTGCATTATTCAAGGCTCCGCTTTAAAGAAACACCGTTGTATTTTCCTGTAAAATAATATAAAAGAATGCTTAAAAAGGCGGTTATTAATGCTCGGTTCTTTAATCGAAGGACTTCTTCTCGGCTTTGGGGCGAGCGTGCCCATTGGCCCTATAAATATTTTGATTATGAATGAAGCTTTAATATCCTACAAGAATGCCGTATTGCTCGGAGCAGGAGCAATGAGTGCCGATTTAACCTATTTAACCCTGATATTGATAGGTTTTGTCTCTCACATAAAAAATCATCAGAACATACTCTCCGCAATAGGCATTATCGGAAGCATTTTTCTCCTTTATATCGCCTTTATTACCTTTAAAAACAGAAATTTAAATATCGAGAACCTTGAAATCCAAAAAACGGCAAAAGGTATTTTTAAATCATATTTAAAAGGCTTCTCTTTGACCTTAATGAACCCTTACACCATAGGATTTTGGCTTAGTGTCGCCACATACGTTGCTGCAAAAAAACTCAACCCGTTATTAACGGTATCCGGAGTAATTTTTGCCATAACATTATGGATAACAATAATGCCCTTTTTTGTACACAAAACAAAACACTTTATAACATCAAAAATATTTAAGACGGTCAATGTCATATCATCTTTAATTTTATCGTTTTTCGGCATATCAATGCTGATAAGCTCAATAGCCATCGCCATAAGATAATTGTCTAACAAATCACCTGCGCTTTGTTGAGAATTCCTCAAGAACGCTTAAAACGGATGGCAGGAGTTGTTTTTTGCGAGATAAAATGCCCGGAAGATAATACTCGTTTACACCCCTTCTTTCATACGGCAGCATGGATTCACACTCAAAACCCGATGTAATTAAAATGCTGTTTGAGCTTATTATATCCGTAACAAGCAGCATAATCCAATTCAGCCCCATCTTTTCCTTTTGTTTTTCAAGCTCATCAGCTATCGCTTTCCTTCTCTTTTTAACAATATTAAAATCAACGGTTTCGACCTGCCCTATGCCGAACTTCACGCCGTATTCTTCGTATATTTTGAGGTCTGTACCCACAATGTCTTTCACATCAATCGAACTGAGAGTGCTTGCTGATTTAAACATACGTTCACCGTATTTTTGTATATCCACACCGCCGATTCTCGATAATATATCTGCCATTTCCACATCGCTTTTTGTTGTTGTAGGGGATTTTAAAATTATGGTATCTGAAAGTATGCCGCTTAAAAGCAAAATAGCCGTTTTTTTATCAATTTCAACACCGCTGTTTTTGTATAACTGAGCAACTAAGGTGCAGGTACTGCCAATGGGCTTGCTATAAAAAAATATGGGGTAATTTGTCTTTATGGTGCCGAGTCTGTGGTGGTCTATAATCTCCATAATTCTCGCTGTCTCTATTCCGGTAACGGCCTGTGACATTTCGTTATGGTCAACAAGTATAACCTTTTGAGCATATTTTTTTATTAAATCCGACCTTGTAACAATACCCACGAGCTTTTTATTTTCAACAACCGGCAAACCCCTGTAATTGCTTTCGGCCATAAGCTCCTTTGCCGTGCTCAAATAATCTTCTTTTTTAACAGCCTGCGGATGCTTATTCATAATGTAAGAAATGGGAATGCTCAATGACAATCTCCTTGCCGTTTGTGATGTGTCAAAGGGGGAAATATAAACACATCCTTTATATCCTGCAAAATCCAAACCGTAAAGCTCCTGTTTGTTATCTACACCGGTTAAAACTATACAGCCGATACCGTTTTTGACGGCATAATCCAAAATCTTGGTTCTCTTACCCACAATCAGAACAATTTTAGAAAGGTCGAAACGGCTGACATATGCTTTGAATTTTTCAAAAGGCATAGCTCCTATAATAATACGGGCTTCAAAATATCTTTGTCCCTGCTTCAGACGAAAATACCCTCCCAAAACATCATCGAAATTTTCAATATCAAACAAATATTTGGGTTTTTTATCTATTCTGTCCGAAATAAGAAAATCGGATATCTCAAAAACACTGACCAGTCCCTTAAATTCTCCAATTTCATCAGTAATAGGAATAAGCCTTATATTTTTTTGTTTAATTGTTTCCATAACTCTGAATAAAGGAGCATTTTTAGTCAAAGAAACAATATCCTTCGTCATAACATCATGCACTTTAGGGTATACATCATTAATCAGAACAGGCGGCTGCATCCCAAGATTATCAAGAACAAACGACGTCTGTTTATTTATATTGCCGCATCTTGCAGGAACATACCGCTTTGATTTATCAATGACTTCCTTCAATCCTGCATAGCCCATTGCCGAGCATATCGAATCGGTATCGGGGTTTTTATGGCCTATCACATAAATTTTCTCCATTTTCTTCTCCTTTTTCAGCCTTTCTTTAAGGATTATAGTCCATTATACAATTTATCAACAATAAAAAAATTACGATAAAGGCAAACATCAATAACATTTACATTATCTATCTGTTTTGATACATTTTCCAAATCCGATAAGAAAGGGGGGATCGCAAAATTAAACAAAAACACAAGGGCTTGCTTGAAATGTTTTTATCAACATTTATATGGGGTTCGATTCCTCTTTTTTCAATTTGGTGCGCCCTCCCCTCGCCGGTGTTCGTATTTTTCAGAGTACTTTTTGCCTTTCCGTTTATGATGGCATATTCCGTAAAAAAACTCGGAATGAAGGAATTTTTTAGGATAAAACCCATCCTGCCGCTGATTTTATCAGGCGTGGCGCTTGCACTAAACTGGATATTCTTTTTCTGGGCAATCCAAATAACAAATATTTCCACAGCCGTTATTCTGTATTATTTCGGACCTGTTTTTACCATCATTCTTTCCGTTATATTTTTAAAAGAGCCATTAAGTAAAACACT
>JALTDI010000297.1 GCA_027074255.1 Desulfurellales bacterium | reverse complement strand
ATTAACAAAGGTGTAAATTTATCTGTCAATATCAAGATTAACAACATAAATGCAACTAGATTGCTATATTCATTATTTTTTATTAATTGCAAGTAAATTCCTAATACACTTAAAAAGATTTATTTTATAGTAAAACATCGTCTAAAGTAGTTAGTCTAATAGTCCCTGAACGATATTTTTGTAACGGCATAGAAGAAATTGAAGAAACTGGTAAGATGAAATCGATCGTACTCCTCATAAAGGAAGGAGCATCAATTTTAGTAATCATCAATATAACCAACGCAATAATTAGCAAAATTGTTACACTTCCTAGATAAACATGTCTTTTAAAAAGATAAGCAATGGGAAAAAGAAGCATACCAAATAATATACAAAGCCAGATTGTTCCTGAAGCAACAAAAACTAAAGTGAATATGAGAATAGGATAAGCCAACACCTTAATCATGCCTCTATACGACAATGCCAGTATAGCTGGACATAAAAAAGAATAAACAAGAACAGACGGCTCAGCGGCAAAACTCTTAAAACGATAGACATGATGACCTAAAAGAGTAGTGCCCCCATTCGCAACAATAAATCCAAGATATTCGATCGCTGAAATATTTGAAATGGGTGCATTCCCAAAAAGTGGTCATTGTCGAGCTACACTAACCATCTGATTTAACATAAGATTCTCATTTTCGGATACCCTTAGCGAGTAGGGGATCGGTTCCCACTGCCCGCTGAGGGCATTGGCTTGCAATAAGAGCATACACTCTGCATTTTCAGGGCTCCAAAACATGCCTTTTTCCTGCTAATACTGGCCTGGGAATGAGCTCTCCACGCCTCCACTATCTCCCTTCTATATGCCAGGTATGCCTTCCGGTCTCCATCGTGACTCGACGTATCTTCTTGACGTCCAGGTCAAGACCACGATGTTTAAGCTCCTGCCGGGCAAGATCACCTGCCTACTGCAGGCAGGTCTGGTAATATCCTCTCGCTTCTTTCCTACGCCTTCCAACTTCACGTCTGATGCCAGGACGGCCTGGATCTCTTCGTGGCACCCAATAAGTCGCAAAGACCAGCATGGTCAGACCACAGAGTAACATGCTTCAATTTTCTCTTGGCCACATAGCGCATGTGTGCAAATGGCCTGAGATGCCTGCATTGCTCAACACGTAACCGTTCACACCCCCTCCTGTTTACAGTGTCTGGGCAGTAGGAACAGGAGGTGGAGCTATTCCTCTTCGGGCCAAGGCTATGACCTCAGAGATATACGGCCATGGATTTATCCCCCTGAGCCGACATGTCTCTATTACACTGAGAAGCGCGCTGTAGGCCTTGCTGCCTTCGGACGTACGTGTGCCATAGCTGATCCTGCGAGCTATTACTGCATGACGTAATGCCCGTTCAGCTTCATTGTTCG
>JALTDI010000296.1 GCA_027074255.1 Desulfurellales bacterium | reverse complement strand
GAAAAACTTATAGAACTTGTATCGCAGTGTGATTGTGATATCGTTAATTTTAAATTAGAAACACCATCTCTGAAAGTTTGTTTTAATGAACAAGCGCCGTCAAGTGCCATATTTACACTTGTTTCTCGAAAGTTTGAAGACGTTTCTGAGTGTATTAGCAAAATTGATAAATTATTAAAAGAAAACGGCATTGTAATTGCCGAACATAAAAAAATTATTTAACGGAGGTGAATTATGAGAATTTGTTTTACATCTGACCAGGCTAACGACCTTGAAAGTGTTATGAGCTATCATTTTGGGCATTGCCCTTACTTTGTTATTGTAGACGTAGACAATGATGGCAATATAAAAAGCGTAAAATCAATAGAAAATCCTTTGGCAGATGAGCATAATGTGGGAGACCTTCCCGCATTTATGAAATCACAAAATGTGGATGTAATAATCACGGGCGGGATGGGCCCCAAAGCACAGCAGTATTTTGTTGATTATAGTATTAAACCCGTAACCGGAGCATATGGTAAAATAAAAGATGTGCTTGAAGAGTATTTGCAAAAAAAAGTAACGTATATCCCTCAAGCAAGTCAAACTTCAAATGAGGGCTCTCTGCACGAAGGAGAAAGCGAAGAGAACAAAGAAGTCGAAAGGCTTAAGAAGGAAGTTACTGCCTTAAGAGGGCAGATTGCAGACCTCAAATCAATTCTTAAAAAGATAGAGGATAAGTTAGAATAGTATGAATATATCGGGAACTGTTATATATGCTGTTGTTGTTCTTGTGAGCTATGCGTACGCCTTTAAGAAAGATAAGGAAAAAGGCAAAAAAGGTATAGCAAAGGGATGGAAGCAATTTTTAAAACAGCTCCCCTTTATTTTTGCAATTTTTCTTTTAATTGGGCTGTTTGATGTTTTTATTCCTAAAAGTGCTGTTGTTTCTGTTATAGGAAGAGGAAAGGGATTTTTTTCTATTATAAATGCAGCTCTTATTGGTTCGGTTGTTGGTGGCCCTGTTTCTTCGGTATATCCTTTGGGTGCTGTACTCTTAGAAAAAGGCACAACTGTTGCAGTTGCTGCAGTTTTTATGAACGCTTGGATTATGGTAGGATTTATTTCAATGCCTTTTGAAATTTCGGTGTTTGGAAAGAAATTTGTTCTTGTTAGAAACATATTTGCTGTTATCGGTGCAATTATTATCGGGATGATTACTGGACTAATTCTCGCAGGGAGTATATTATGAAAAAAGCGTTAAAAACATATTCATTTGAAATTATTGTCGGAGTTACTTACATCATTTTATCTTTCTTTTATCCACAAAAAACATTTACTGCTCTTAAAGTAGGCACAATTTTGTTACTTAAAATGCTTCCCATATTTTTGTGTGTCGTATTTTTCTCGTCTTTTCTTGCACTTTT
>JALTDI010000295.1 GCA_027074255.1 Desulfurellales bacterium | reverse complement strand
GTTGTTGATAAAAGCAGAGCAACAAGCCTGCTCGGAAGGTTTTCCATAACGAAAATTTTACTCAGAGCAAGTATGAAAAATACCATCAGCAGTATAACACCTGTTGTTGTGACGGCAAATACAGTCGAGTCCATAATATTTTTTACATTCAGTTTTTTATAGACGAAAATGCCTATGATAAGAGCGTATATTGTTGCTACTGCAGCGGATTCTGTCGGTGTAAATATGCCTCCGAATATGCCGCCCAACACGATAACCGGCATAAGCAAGGCAAAAATACCGCCTTTCATGCTTAGTTTGAATTTATGCATCTTTGTTTTCATATCTTCTTTTGGCAAAACTTTGACAGGATATTTTCTTACCATTATGGCATTTACTATGCTGTATGCCCCAAGCAGCATCAATCCGGGAACAACCGTGCTTAAAAACACAACGGAAACAGGCTGCCAGGTTACCCAAGCATACAAAATCATAGGAACACTCGGCGGTATAAGCTGACCCTCAATAGATGCGGCTGAGATTAGAGAGGTTGCATACCCTCTCGGATATCCCCTTTCAACCATTTTCGGTATCATTATACTGCCTATGGCGGCAACGGCTGCACTGCAGGTTCCGGCTATTGCGCCAAAAAATGCCGAACTAAAAATAGATAGTGTCCCAAGCCCGCTTTTTTGTCTGTTTAAAAACGGGTCAAGCAGTTTTATTATTCTGTCTGCAATTCCGCTGTCGCTTGCTATGCTTCCCATCAAAATAAAAAATAGAACGGCTAACATAGATGTGTTGTTTATGCCATGAAATCCGTTGGCGATTAAAAACGATGCGCTTATATGGTCAACACTCATCATATAAAACGTTGCAGCCATAAAAGCAAACGGCACAGGAACGCCTATTAAAAGGGTTATAAATAAAATGGCAAAATCAATTAGAATGTGCATCTATGTAACCGCATTTTGTGGATAAACCTGCGAAAAAGGCCTGCTTATTAAATATAACCAAAAAATTATCCGCCAGCTCTGTAAAAAAATACAAAGACATAAATACCGCTCCAAACAGTATGGAAACTTGATAAAGTATGAGAGGTATCCTTAAAGCGGGTGTTATTCCGTGCAGCTTTATACTCCATGAGATATAAGAAAAGCTCCATTGAACCATCATTAAAGATAAAAAGGTTGTTATAGCCGAGGCAAGCGTTTTGGATGCAGCAAGCGGTTTGCCTTTGAGAAAAAGGTGCATAATGCTTACTTGAATATGCGTTTTTTCAAATGCTCCGTAAACAGAAGCAATAAAGTAAAGCCAAATACCAATAAGAAGAACCGCTTCATTTATACCGAAAATCGGTAAATTTAAGACATAGCGAAAAAAGACCTCGGTGAAAATCATCCCCGCACAAGCATATGCCCCTATAATCATCAAAAATCTAAAAATCCTGACGAGTCCGCACCATATCGCAGAAAACATCGGTTATCCTTTTTTTATTCTAAATCAAGAAAAGGGCTACCGCTAAGAAACATTCCCATATTTATTGCTGTTTTACAAAAGTTCTGCGGCGCCCGTTTTTGTTAAAAATCATTTATAAAGTAGTCTAATAGCTATTTCCCCAAGAGATTCAAAGGCCCTGCATGTTTTCTAACATCATCCATAACGGTTTTTCCGACCATTTTGTCCATCTCAGGCCAAACGACAGTCCTTACTTTCTTTGCAAATTTCTGAAGCTGTTTCTCAGATGGAATAATAATGGTCATACCATAATCTTTCATCTTTTTCAAAAATTCTTGAGCGGACTGCTGCAATTCTACCCAACGCTTCTGGTCCATCTTTCTTGCGGCGTTTACAATAGCTTCCTGGTCGTGTTTGGATAGCTTGTTCCAATCTTTAAGGTTAATAAATAAAGCATAGGGTTCCATAAAATCGTTGTATTGTATCCATACCTTTTGTACATCTCTGAATTGATATCCCTGATGTGGCGGGCCTCCGCTTTCGCCTTGCACTATTCCCTTGCTGATAGCACTGTATGCCTCACTGTATGGAATGGTTGTCGGTATGTAGCCAAGCGCTTTCCAAGTTAACTGACATGCTTTCAAGGGCATAACCCTGATTTTCATACCGTTAGGCTTCATATCCTGCCATCCCGGCGGTATCTTTGTTGCGGTCATTCCCGCCCATCCCGAAGGATAAAACGAAATTAGCTTAATATTTTCAGCCTTTAGCATAGGGCTGACCAATTTATAAATCCAGCCGCCTATTTTATATCCGTCTTTTGCCTCCTGTGTATCGGTGAACATATAAGGAACATAATATGCGATGTTTAATCTCGGGTCGTAGGTCGGTGCTATCGGCTGTAAAGCCATATCCACGTTGCCCTGCATGACGTAGGAATATATATCCACCCAGTCTCCCAAAACATTACCGGAATAAACCTTGATGTCCACGCGGCCGCTTGTTGCCTCTTTCACATCCTTGGCAAAAGCCTTAGCGTTCAAATCCGTAGGCCCGCCAACTGGCATTACCTGCGATAAGCGCCACGTGAAATGATAATTCTGCGCCTCGCCGCCTGCAAAGGCTTGCGTATTCAACCCAAACACGAGTAAAATCACCGCAATAAACAAAATAGGCAACTCCCAAAACCTTCTGAGCATAACACCCTCCTTCTTAGTTTTTAAACCAAACAAAGTGACCGACAACAAACCGATTAAACCTCTTTTATAATCCGTTTCAACAGTCAATCCTCGTCTATTTACCTACATACTGAATCCAGTCTTTGAAACGCTCGTCTTTCAAGGTGACTATATCGTTTAGAGCCTGCTGCAGTTTTTTTGTTATTTTGCCTGGAACAGGAGATAAAACCCTCTCTTCTATTCTATCGACAGGACCGACTTTTATGCCTGTGTGAGATAGAAATATTTCATCGGCGGCAAGCAACTCTTGCGGCATTATATTTGTTTCCTCGACCTCAATACCTAATTTCGGAGCCAGTTCTAATATTGACATACGAGTAATGCTTCTGAGTACATTCCCCAATTTAGGTGTTTTTAATATGCCGTTTTTGACCATAAATAACGATTCAATGGAGCCTTCTGCAACATATCCGTCGGTTGTTAGGAATATACCGACATCGTACCCTCTCTGTTTAGCGCTTTTTCTTGCAAGCATACCGTTTAGATAGTTTGAGCATGCCTTGGCCTCGACAGGCACCGTAGCAGGGTGTATTTTACGCCAATCGGAAAAACATATGCTTATCGGCTCCGTTTTGTCCAAACCCAATTCATCCGATTCGGGCATGGCAAATATTGCCACATCAAGCTTAGAATCCAATACCAAAGATATAATTGCCTCTTCGCTATAATAACCTAGAATTTTAATCAACCCTCTTTTAATATTATTGGCCTCAATGGATTCGGCTATGGCTTTTTTTAAGCTCTCCCTTTCGTATGCAATTTCCATTCCAAGAAGCTCGGCACTTCTATAAAACCTATCGAGATGTTTATCCATTCTAAAAGCACAAGGACCCTGAGGCGTCGGATGAATACCGAAAACATCGAATATGGAAGATGCTCGGCTAAAACCGTGAGATAAAAGATGAACGTTTGCATTACTCCATGGCACGAGCTTGCCATTCATCCAGACTTTCAAATTTTCAAACATAAAACCTCCATTACACCCATCAGCAGTAATGCACAGGAGCAATATCCAGCATCGTTTTAAGACCGCCGGAGGCTTCCACAACCCTCTGTATTGCATTAACCACAACTGCTGCCGTGGCAATATCTCCGTTCACACCGCCCTTTATACTACTTTTTATGTTGGGTTCACCGTATATTTCCACCGTATCCTCCGTTTCCTTGTTTCCAAGATAAGCCAACAATTCTAAGGTTATGATCTCTTTATTGTTTACATATCCCCTGCCTACCTGATGAACACCTTTGGCATCACCTTTTTTAACCCTTATATAGTCACTTGACACCTCGCTGTTTGCAATAACAGGTTCGACGGTTTCGGTTGTCTTGTCTAATTTAATGCCCAAACCCGATGCCATAAGATTGATAGATTCTGCAAAACCGACGTGGCGAATAACCTTTTGGTCTCTAAGCTTATTGAATGTTTCCAAATCAAGCCCTGCTCCAATTTTCTTTTGAAAGGGCAATCTTCTTTTTGATGCGTCCTGATACCTTTTCACGACAATCCTATCGACACTTTTGCAGGCTGCTGTTAAAACGGACGGCAATAAATCCATCAACAATCCCGGATTTACACCTGTTCCTAAGATGCTTACACCGTTTTCCTTTGCCAGTTTATCCAGGTTTTGAGCCAACGTTTCATCATTAATCCAAGGATAAAGGAGCTCTTCACAGGTCGATACAACGTTCTTCCCATACTTGACGCAAACGGATATCTGATTCCCTATTTTCTTAAAACCTGACAGAGTTGAAATTACGACAATATCGGCATCGGATTTCTTTAAAACATCCTCCAAATCGCTCTCAATTATAACCCCTGTTTTACCGATATTTGCAATATCACCCGCATCTTTGCCGATTTTTTCCGTATCAATATCCACTACCGCGTCCAATTTAAGATTTTTCCTCTCATGAGCGTATCTCACTATCTGCTGACCGATAGGTCCGAAACCAAGTTGAATAAATTTAATCTGATTCACGCCAACCTCCATAAAATTGAATTTTTTTAAATTATGTTATTAACATGCTATATAATCATATTTAATTTGTCAAAGATATTTTTATTGTAACAAACTGATATTTATTATACTCGCCTCAGCAATGAATCACAGCTCTAAACACTAAGTTAAAGTTCGAATATTTTCAGGAAATCGTCATTAATCTCGATATTTGTGATATCGTTTGCATTCAATATGGCAAAATAGTTTTCAACCTTATTAGTCAATTTCTCTTTATCCACGTAATCAAAATTTACCCTATCCAAAAAAAGCTCTATTCTGTCAACCGGCTGACGCATCATATCGAAAGACAGCTTGGCCGCATCTTTTTTATTGTTGTTCACCCAATCTATGGCTTTTCTAAGTTCTTTTAGAAAAATATCGACAATTTCAGGATATTTTCTTGCAAATTCTCCTTTCAGAACAACACCGGCATTGGGAAA
>JALTDI010000294.1 GCA_027074255.1 Desulfurellales bacterium | reverse complement strand
CCGCTTATCAACTGCCATCCGTTTCTGCCGATAATATACCCCATTTTATATGCGGCATTCGCTGTTTTTTCGGACAGAGGCTCGTTTACGCGCTCGGATTGCCCTATAATTCCTATTCTAATTGCTTTTGTCATTATTCTTCCCTTCTTTTTGGTTTTGCGGAAGCTCATAACGCAAACAGCACACGAGTTTCCCGCAGACACCCGTGATTTTTGCAGTATTTAAAGGGAGGTTCTGCATTCTTGCGAATGATAACTCCACACTTTCAAGCTGCCTTAAAGAATTTGTGCAGCATAGGGGAAGCCCGCAGGGGCCGTATCCTCCGAAGAATTTTATTGCGTCTCTTGCGCCTACCTGCCATAGCTGTATCTTACAGTTGAATGTTTTTACGAGATCTTTTACGAGCTCCCTGAAATCAACGCGTGATTCCGCGGTAAAGTAAAATATGAATTTCTTTTCCTTGTCATTCCATTCTGATTCTACAAGGTGCATTGGCAAATTGTATTCTCTTATTTTCTTTCTGCATATATCAAACGCATTTTTTTCTTTTTCTTCTAACTTATTAAGATAACTAATGTCTCTATCGTTGGCCTTTCTTAAAACGTGCCCGATTATATCTCTTGAACGTATAATATCCCACCGCTTTACGTCGAGCTCTATAAGAGGCCTGCGCACAGTTGCAATTTTTAAGTCTCCGTTTGTTTTCACAACTACTTTATCAAAAAGCTTTACAGAAAAATGCGGTTTCGGCAGAAAAAAAGTTTTCATATTCTTTCTGAAAGCTACGCCTATAAGTTTTACTTTTTCTTCGGTTATATTCATTTAATCACCTCTTTTATCCTGAAAATTCCATCCATCATAATATACTGAGCGTTGGCATTTGTCAAAAGTGCCTCTTTTTCGGTGTTTATTATATCAAATATCTTCTCAAGCGCACTCTTTCTGATAATGGAAAACCGTTCTGCGATATATCCTGAAAAATCTATATTTACTATATTCTCTTTTTCCTTCAATATGGAGATAAGCAGTATGTCTCTTATGATTCGGGAAACAGTATCAAAGAATTTTTCCGCGCTATCCTTTTGTGATAAATCCGGATATAGCACGCTCCATTTGGAGAGCAGGGCAGGGACAGTTTCCTCGTTCTTAAGAAATTTGAGAATGGCTAATATAAATTCTTTTCTGTTTGTGAGGAACTCGTTGCTTGTAAATCTGTCCGTTTCGTTAAGGCTTCCGTTTGCGATATGTGAAACGAGGTATGCTCTATCGCTGCTTATCCCTCTTTCTTTTAGGATTTCCTCAATTATTTTCGCAGGAAGCGAATTAAACTTTATCTTTACCGAACGCGAGCGGATTGTCTCCGGGATTGTGTTTTCGTCTTGTGCAATGAGTATGTTTACAGTATTTTC
>JALTDI010000293.1 GCA_027074255.1 Desulfurellales bacterium | reverse complement strand
TTCGTTTAAAAATTACCTTTCCGAAATGCCGAGATACTGCCCAGTCCCTTCCAGCGTATTGTGTACGCCCGGCATGGGCATGAACTTATGGGGTGCAAGTCCCCTATACGTGAGTCCTGTTAACATGAGTATCTGTTAGCACAAGTATTAGCCGAAAGCAAGGGCGGAACCGTGAGGGACCGTCCGAAGGAAGCTGGAGTGCAAAACTATGAGCCGACGAACAGAAACAGCATATAAGGCCTGGTCTCCGGGTAAGCCAGCACAACATGTCGAAGCCTTTGGATTCAGGAGACAGGGTAAATGCTGCGGTTGTGTAGTGAAAGTTCACGTTCTTATCCGGGGAGATCTGCTTTGCATGCATTGAGTATCTTTTGCAATAACTCCCGGCTCGGACCATACCGGGAAACCAAGGTCCAGGCATCACTGGCTGTTGCCGACGGTGATGAGACACGAACAATGGGCAGCATCAACAAAAGATGTTTCATTGCGCCTTTCAGGGTGACCTGGCAGGTGACAAGGCAGAAGTCAGCAGATGTCATAGTAGCCAAATGCCGGGGGTAATGCCCCGGACAGGGTGAAGGACTGAACATCAAACGAAAAGGAGGTATCCATGAGCTTTGTATATACCGTGAATCCGAATGGAGGAGTAATTTACAAGCGCGCTGTGGAAGTACCATTTTCAAAGAATCATCTACTGGAACGTATTCTTTCGGCAGAAAATATACGTCGTGCCTGGAAACAGGTGCGGGCCAACAAGGGTGCCCCTGGGATCGACAGTGTGACCGTTGAACAATTTCCAGACACTTTTCGAGAGTTATGGCCTGAAATACGTTCAAACCTGTTTGAAGGGACTTATACCCCTTCTCCTGTTCTTCGAGTTGAGATACCAAAACCGGATGGAAGTAAACGTCCACTTGGTATTCCAACCGTGCTGGATCGAATAATCCAGCAAGCTATTGCCCAGGTCATGGGATTAATATTTGATCCGTTATTTTCGGAATCAAGTTGCGGTTTCAGGCCGGGAAGATCAGCCCATGATGGTGTCCAACAGGTAAAACAATTCATCGGACAGGGTTACACGGTAGCAGTAGATACCGATTTATCGAAATTTTTCGATAAAATTAACCATGATGTCCTGATGGTTAGAGTCTCCCGTCAGATACATGATAAGAGGGTACTTAAGCTTATCGGTAAATATCTCAGGGCTGGTGTTATGGTCAAAGGCTGTCTTCAAGCTACGCCAGCAGGCGTTCCCCAAGGCGGTTTATGCAAAGCTTTGCATAAGCCACCTTATGCAAAGAAAGTAATTATGCAAAGTAAGCTGCAAAACCAATCATAATTCAAGGGTTTTGTATTGATTTACTTAGCATAATCTCCAATAATTGTGGCTGAGCAAAAGCTCAGTCACCCATTAA
>JALTDI010000292.1 GCA_027074255.1 Desulfurellales bacterium | reverse complement strand
TCTCTACTAGAAGCATCCAAAGCTGTTGGTAATGATGCCTTTAAAAATATATTAGTTATTAATTCTATTTCAAAACGCTCCTCTGCACCAGGACTCCGTTCAGGATTTATTGCAGGAGATGGCACTATATTAAAAGAGTATATGAAGTATAGGACTTATGTTGGTTGTGCTTCCCCTCTTCCTCTCCAATACGCTGCATCAGAAGCTTGGAGTGATGAAGTACATGTTGAAAAAGCAAGAGAAGTTTATAAAAAGAATTTTCAAATTGCAAAAGAGATACTTGGCACAAAAATACCAGAGGCAACATTTTATCTTTGGATAGATGTCGGTAATGCCTTAGAATTTACACAAAAACTCTATAAAGAGTACAATGTAAAGGTACTCCCAGGAGAGTTCTTAGCACGAAAAAATGGAGATGGTGAAAACCCAGGAAAAGGTTTTATTCGCATAGCACTCGTTGAGACTCCAGAGAAGACAAAAAATGCACTATTACGAATTAAGGAATGTATGAATGAGCAAGACTAAAGCACTAAAAGATAAGATTTTAAAAGCACAGCAAGAGGCTAGTATTGCCTCACTATATGTACTAGAACAAGAGGCTTATGATACTCTTGATGAAGAGACACTTCATGCATTTTATGCAAATATTCTTGATTTAGCATTGGAAAAACTTACAGAGACACTTGAAGCTCACCGTGTAATGGATATGAATGAAGTAGAAGATTTTGCAACGCTCCGTGCACTCTATGAGTATGCAATCGAACACTATTCAGCAGAGCAATGTCATGATGCTTCTGCACTCTTTGAGGTGCTAAGTGGCTTAAGTAATGACACAAAATTCTCCAAAGCAATGCAACTACACTCCATAGCAAGTGCAGAGAATCTTCCTTTTGATAATTTTTTAGAGAAGATTGCCGACCTTGATGCCACCCAAAAGATTGGAACATTCTATATAAGTAAATTTACAAAAAAGGCTCAAAAACTACTAGACAATGCTCAAGAGAAGTAACATGAAAGTACATTTTATAGGTATTGGTGGTATCGGAATATCAGGATTAGCACAATATATGCACTTTCAAGGGCATAAAGTAAGTGGTTCAGATATTAAAGATACTATCATCACAAAAAAATTGCGTAATCTTGGCATTTCTATTACAGTACCTCACTCTAACTCAGCAATTACAGATCAAGAGTTAGTCATACACTCTGCCATTATTAGTCCTCAAAATCCTGAGATTATTGAAGCAAAAACAAAAGGTATAGAGGTCATGGCACGCCGTGAAGCACTCACAAAAATTTTGGCTAATAAAAAAGTTTATAGTGTTGCAGGTGCGCATGGAAAAAGTACCACAACAGCTATTTTAGCATCTATTATGGAGGGTTCTGCCATCATTGGTGCAGAGTCAAAAGCATTT
>JALTDI010000291.1 GCA_027074255.1 Desulfurellales bacterium | reverse complement strand
CGTATCTGATTTGTTGTAAACTGTCTCCGCGGCCTTTTTAAGCAGTGCATTAATTTCATCGGGAAGATTTTTTCCGATGTTTATTTTTGAGGCAAGGTTTACCTTTTCTATGGATACGTTGTATGCCCTTTTTGCGAGCATTGCATCAAATGCGATGGAAAGGCGTATATACTCACTGAAGTTGCCTTGTGCAAATTCCATAAGCACCGGATACATTTCCATATCCACGTATATGTGTGTTGCATAACCTATGGCGTAGTCAAGTGTTTTTTCGTCGGAATGTTTAATGAGGAAACTTGCAAAATCTTCTGCTTTATCATTGTGAAACAGCTTTTCCGTTTCTGCGCCCTCTGCATAAAGAAAGTCAGGCCCCATTGTTCCGAAATTGAATACTTTGCGGGAACGTGTTTCATAGCCGATTTTTTTTAAAACCTCTTCGCCTGCGTACAAATGTGTAAAAATGTATCCCATATCACCACCCTCTCAAAGAAAGCATTATACCTAAATTTCCTATATCATTCAAAATTTCTCTTTTTAAATGCTCTATTGCTTTATGTCTTCTATATCTTACCGTACTTCTGCTAATTTTCAACTCTTTTGAAGCGGCATATATTGTTTTACCTTCCAGATAAAGTTTTTCTATCACTTCCCTTTCTTTTTCGGATAGTTTTTTCATATTTCTATTGAAAGCTTCTTCTGCACTTTTTCCGCTCACTGTAGCAAACTCCTCCTTTTTATCTCTTTGCCTACATAATTAAACATAAATCTGTTTGCAACTGTTTTGCCAATTTTCTTTAATTCGGCATCTTTTTTCTTTTTGCTGTAATTGTTAAATGCAACAAGCATCCCCAATGCGCCCTCTTGAAACAGGTCGTCAAATTCGATGAAATAATTTCTTGAGTAGTGTAATGCAAGCATTTTTAAATACTTTTCATTCTCCCTGTAAAATTTTTCCTTGTTCATACTTTACCTCCTTATTCGCCATAGTTTAATTTTTATATACTATAGCAAATTTATGAAATAATGCAAACATTTGTTCGTATATATATTTTGCTATGTGATACTTGATTAAAATAGGTTCGTTGCTAAAATTGTTTTTAGGAGGTAGCAAAAATGGAAAAATTTATAGAAGAAAACAAAGATGATTTAATAGAAATTGTGCAGGAGATCTTAAAAATAAAAAGTGTTGAAGAACCGCCCGTAGACGATGCCCCATTTGGCATAGGCGCAAAACTTGCACTTGAGTATGCTCTTGACCTTGGTGAGGAAATGGGATTCAAAACAAAAAATTTTGATAATTATGCAGGTTATGTGGAATACGGTGATGGAGAAGGGCTCATAAGTGTTCTCGGCCATCTCGATGTTGTTCCTGAAGGGAAAGGGTGGCATCATCCTCCGTATGGCGCAGTAATCAAAGA
>JALTDI010000290.1 GCA_027074255.1 Desulfurellales bacterium | reverse complement strand
TAATTTTAATGACTTTTACAGAAATTACAAGACTTTTATAGATTATGAGCATTATTTAAATAGAAAACAGGAAACTAAAAGAAAATTCAATAATATTCTTAATACTTCTTCATATACTTATCAATTATTTTTAGGTTCTACTGCTTTAAAATTAAAAGCTACAAATAACAAACCTTCTACTTTTCAAAATGTTTCAATTAATAAGCATCAAATAAAATCTTTTTCACCGTCTTCTCGCAAGAATTTACAATTTAAGTTTGGAATGCTTAATGTTCCTTCTATTTTAGAGCAAGATTATAAGATGTATTTTATTACTCTTACCTATCAGGATAAATTTTTTAAAAAATATAAAGATTTGTCGAAGGTTAAAGATGATTTAAACACTTTTTCAATTTATCTTAATAGACTTATGTCTGATTTTACTTTTGTTTGGAAATTAGAATTTACTGAAAAGAAAATTCCTCATTTTCATTTATTTTTTATTACTAAACTTCAAAAAGATGTCCTTATCAATAAAATTTCTCTTCTCTGGGCTAATGTTATATCAAGAGGTTTAAATAAAAACTATGATATTGGTTATAAAACTGATGATTCTGTGGATTATCTTTTATTTTTGCGTTCTGGTACTCAAGTTAAATCTGTTTATTCTCAATCTCATTTAATTGCTTATGTTTTTAAATACATTTCTAAAAATACTTATTCTCATTTTAATTGGCTTGGTCGTTTTTGGGGTATTGTTAATCGTAGTCTTTTTTCTCGTTTTACTTCTTTAATTACCTTTACTTTTCATTCTTCTAAACATTTTTTCCGTTTCCGTCGTCTTGCTGTGTCTTATATTCGTTCTCGTAATAAAAGAATTTATGAATTTAAGAAGCAAATTAGCTCTGATACTAAATATTTTAAGTATAAACCTTTCTTTATCTTTTTTAATTCTGGTATTTCTCTTTTTAATATTAAAGATATTCGATATTTTCTTAATTTATTTTTAGATATTGATGAGTGCGCCGGCGCCGGTGCGTGCGCGCCCGCAAGCAACCGGACGATCGCGCGCCGTGAGTAACTACTGGCATTATTTTTGGCAAAACAAGGCAAGTTACCGTAAGGGAACGAGCCTTGTGCGGGCTTTAATAACCCTAAACATATAAAAACCCCTTTCTATATAATACCATTTTCTCCGCCTTCATAAAAATAGGCGGGAAAATGATTTCTTTTTAACTTAAATAACACAAAAGAGTGTAATTTTGCGTAAAACCTTTAGAAACTTTTCTTTGTGCGCCCTGCAACCGTAGGTCCAGGCGCACTATGGGCTTGTTTAATAGTCTATATTTCTACACTTCATTAAGAAAATCAAAAAAATCCTTTATACAAGCTATTTTAAAATATTCTTTTATTTTATTCTTTTTTGTATTATACTTTTT
>JALTDI010000289.1:1815-5153 GCA_027074255.1 Desulfurellales bacterium | reverse complement strand
GCAGCATGGTCATCTGTCTTTTTGCATACCTTTTCGTGTTCTTTTTTATAAGCTGCGCCATATTTTTTTCATCTATTTCATTTCGAAGGAATAAAAGCACCTCTTTATAACCGATTGATTTTAAAGCTTTTGTATCTGCAAAACCCATTTTTATAAGATTTTTTACCTCATCAATCAAACCTTCTTCTATCATTTTATCCACACGTTTTTCTATTTTGCAGTCTATGAATTTTTTATCCGCGTATAAAACAAAGATGGTAAAGTTCTCCTCTATCTGTTTTTGCCCTGAAAAGAAACCGCTTAATTCCTTTTTTTTATCAATATATACACTTAATCCCCTCTTTATCCTCTGGCAGTCTTGAGGTTTAATTTCTTCTGCCCATCTTTCATCTGTGATGCACAGCAAATCGTAAAGGTAAGAGGCGGAGAACTCATCACATATATCATCAAAAAACCTCTTTATTTTTTCGTCAACCAAACCTATTTCATCTATGCCGAAAACAAGTGAGTCTATATAAAACCCTCCGCCTCCTACAATAATAACGTTTTTGCCTTGCTCATTTATTTTTTTAATGAGAGACAGTGCTTTCTTTCTAAACTCGCCGGATGAAAAAGTCTCATCGGGATTTTTAATGTCAATTAGGTGGTGCTTTATGCTGTTTTGTTCTATTTTTGTCGGTTTGGCTGTCCCTATGTCCATATATTTATAGATTTGCACGCTATCTGAGGATATGATTTCAGCATTTATAGACCGAGCAAGCTTTATGGCGAACGCTGTTTTTCCTACGGCTGTCGGACCTAAAATTATAATGGGTTTTAACACTACTTTATTATAGTATCTATCGGCACGTACTCCATATTATGGGCATTTGCGACAGGCTTACAGGTGATTTTTCCGTTTACTATATTTATTCCCTTTTTGACGGGTTCGCTTATTCTTGCAGCCTTCTTCCATCCGTTATTAGCTATCAGCAGCCCGAACGGCAGAGTGGCATTGTTCAGCGCAAATGTTGACGTTCTTGCATAGGCGCCCGGCATATTTGCAACGCAATAGTGTAGGATTCCGTCAACTTCAAAAACAGGGTCGTGATGAGTGGTCGGATGAGATGTTTCAAAACATCCTCCTTGGTCTATTGATACATCAACCATAACCGTTCCTTTTTTCATCAGTTTCAGCATATCTCTTGTTATTAGATGGGGAGCCTTAGCACCGGGTATGAGAACTGTTCCTATCACGGCATCGGCATCTTTTATCTCATTTTCCAGATTTACTTTGTTGGACATAATCATTTGGCAGTTTTTGGGAAGTACATCTTCAAGATATCTCAGCCTTTCTATATTGATATCAAAAACAAAAACGCTCGCCCCCATGCCGCTTGCGACTTTGGCGGCGTTTAGGCCCGCCGTCCCTCCGCCTATTATAACGAATTTTGCACTATGTACGCCTGTTACACCGCCGGATAGGACACCTTTGCCTCCGTATGGCTTTGCAAGATAATAAGCAGCCATTATTGACGACATTTTCCCAGCCACCTCACTCATAGGTTCAAGAAGGGGTAATTTGCCGTCCACTTCGATTGTCTCATAGGCGATCGCTATCACCTGTTTTTCAATCAACCCTTTTGTCTGTTCAAAATCCGGGGCAAGGTGAAGGTATGTATAGAGTATTTGACCTTTTTTCAGTTTTTCTATTTCAATAGCCTGCGGTTCCTTAACCTTAACCACCATTTCGGCATTATCGAATATCTCCTGTGCACTCTCTACTATTTTTGCACCCTCTTTGATATACTCATCGTCGCAGATTCCGCTTCCAACCCCTGCATTTTTTTCTACAATAACCTCGTGCCCGTTTTTTACAAACTCATGTACGCATCCCGGTATCAGCCCAACCCTATTTTCATTGGGTTTTATTTCCTTCGGAACTCCTACAATCATAAGCACCTCCTTACATTCGTCATTATATTTAATTTTATATCCAAAACATAGAAATGTAAATTACTATTTAAACTTTAAGCATATAAAATACATGATTTATCCTATGATTGAAAAGATATAAGCATTCCAGGGTTATTTTTAAAGCAGATTGTTTATCTATATCTTTTTCAAAGAAGCAATGAATTCACAAATTTCTCCTCCGTGTGCTATTGTTTGAACCTCTTTGATATTCATTGTCTGCTTGGATAGTAATTGAGCCAGACCAAGCATAAGTCCCGCTGTAACATTGCAAAATCCCTTTGATTTCGAATAGGGCAGAAAGTGGCATTCATCAAGTGTAAATCTGTACTCTCCCGATGTATTTTTTTCAATTTCTATTTTAGGACCGCCTTTTTTTGCTATCATTTCGGGAAGCAGTTTAATCATTTCATTTTCAGACATGTTTTTCATCATATCCGGGTTTATTTCCAATACTTCCATCATCTGCATAGGTATGCTCTTTGCGAGTATCCTTACCAATACCTTGGTCCCCTGATTGCCTGCAAAATAATCCAGTGCCTCTATTAAACCCGACATTACCATTGAGGAGTATTTATAGCATATGTGAGACATAACGCATTTGGTGTCTATGCCGTCGCAATTGACACTGTCTTTTTCGTATCCGCCTGCATCTTTCTCTTCCTGCTCTGCTCGTTCTTCAAAACCTCTTTCAAGTTTTTCAGCCATCAACAACCTCCGTTAAAAGAAAATATCATACAAATTTACTTAAATTACTTTATAATTGAATACATAAAATCTTACATTTGTCAAACATATTTATACAATACTATGAGACTATAAATAAGTTTAAGTTTATATCAAAACCTGCGCTTTTGAAAACTATTTTTTGGTTAACATTTAAGAATAATAAATTTGGCGTATTAATGATTGTTCGTTATACATATAAAAATTATCCATTGACAAGAGTATGGTTCAAGTATAGGATTAACTAATTTTTGAGTTGGAGGTGGTTTTATGAATGCTACTGTTTTGGTCATCATAGGTCTTATCATATATCTGGTGTTCTACAAGGCTTATGGTGGTTTCTTAAAAAACTCTATCGTAGGAAAGTCGGACAAAGAGGTTCCCTCAAAAAGACTGTTCGACAATGTGGATTATGTTCCTGCGAATAAGTATGTTCTTTTTGGTCACCATTTTGCATCAATCGCCGGTGCTGCACCTATCATAGGTCCGGCCATAGCGCTTGCCTGGGGTTGGCTGCCTGCCATTTTGTGGGTGTGGTTCGGTAACGTATTTATCGGAGCGGTTCACGACTATCTTTCCTTGATGAGTTCTGTCAGATACGACGGATATTCCGTTCAGTGGGTTGCAGGTAAGGTTATCAAAAAGAGAACTTCCTACAT
>JALTDI010000289.1:0-1715 GCA_027074255.1 Desulfurellales bacterium | reverse complement strand
ATAGGAATAGCCGGAATGGGCTTGGTCGGCACTGCAAAAGAGCAGACATTAGCTGCAAATGCGGTTGCCTTCGGAAACCACTACATACCTATAATGAAATCATCCGGCGGACCTGTAGGTCTGTTTGCAAAATCTTATGCAACCGTTGTTAACAGTGTTTTGGGAATTCCAACCAAATTTATGGTCGTCCTTGCCGCTATGTGGGTTGCATCATTTGCCATGACAACGCTGGATACGACAAACAGGCTTGCAAGATACACGTTTGCTGAAATCTTCGAGCCGATAAAAGAGACATCCAAAGGTGCTTACGACTTCTTTACAAATAAGTGGATTGCATCTTTTATACCTGCGGCAATCGGCATAGGTCTTGCCTGGACGGGTGAGTGGAAGGTTATATGGCCTGCTTTCGGTGCTGCCAACCAGATGCTTGCTTCCATTGCCCTAATGACGGCTTCTGCTTGGGTTATGAGAGTCCAGAAAAAACCATCCTGGCCTGTATTTATACCGGCTCTATTCTTGTGGATTACCGTTTCAATCGCTATGGTATGGTATCTCATAAAGGTAATACCGGTATTTATGGCAAAAAGCCCGGTTCAAGCATATGTACTGGGCGCGATGATGGTTATAATGCTCATACTGAACTTAATACTTGTTTACGATTTTGCTACACCTGACAAGAACCAGGAGTTCGCAAAAGATAATGCTTGAAAAATTTCTTGAAAATTTTTCGGCTTTTGTTGAGGGATTTAAAGACCAGAGCACATCAACCATTGAGCTTCAGCTTCACGAGATGGAAAATGCCTTTGCTTTGGTGTGCTTTGGTTCTTTAATGGGTATGCCATCCCCGCCAAGCTATTTGGGGATGGCTCTTTTGCCCTATCTTGAACACGAAATCAAGGTCATGATATTCAAGTCTGAAAGACTTGACGACAGATTAGCTGAATTTTTCGATTTGAGTGATATATGAAAAATATAATATTCTTTTTGGGTAAAGGCGGAGTCGGAAAGACAACCTCTTCGGTTAGTATGGCATACTATCTCGCTGAAAAAAATAGAAGTGTCTATCTTGCATCGGTTGACCCGGCTCACAATATATGCGACATAGTCTCCGAAAAACCTTTTACAGGCTGCAAAAACATATATAAAAAGCTATATGCCGAAGAGATTGATGTTGAGGGTTATTTAAAAGATTTTACTCACCAAACAACAAAACGAATGAAAGAGACATATAAATACCTGCAGATTATCAATCTCGATAAGATGCTTGATGTTATGAAATACTCACCGGGTATGGAAGAGTATGCCATAATGTATGCTTTAAAAGAAAAGATAGAAAATAATCAAGATAAAGATTATATAGTGATAGACACACCGCCCACAGGGCTTATGCTGAAAATTTTCGCATTGCCGTTTACTTCAAAGATGTGGATAGAAAAGCTGATTTTGTGGCGCAGAAAAATAATAAGCGCAAGAAGTGCTATAGCGAACATAAGCCCAAAAGCCATAGATAAGGAGCTTGCGTTGGAAGAAGAAGACGATAAGGTTTTAAAAGAGTTGGGCATTCAATCAAAAACGATAAACTTTATGGTTAATATGCTTCAGGATAGCAACAAAACAAAAACTGCGATTGTGCTGAACCAGGATTTACTCTCACTAAACGAAAGCAAAAGGATTAAAGAGGGTCTGGAGTTTATGCAGATGCCGCTGAATGCCGT
>JALTDI010000288.1 GCA_027074255.1 Desulfurellales bacterium | reverse complement strand
AAAGCTGTTCCCGCCGTATTCATTTTGTTTTAGTTTCACAGAGCCATTGTAAAGCTTAACTATGTGCTTTACAATGGAGAGCCCGAGCCCCGTGCCGGATTTTTGTTTGTTTCTTGACTTGGAACGAGTGTAAAAGCGCTCAAATATTCTATCTCTATCTTCTTTGGGGATAATAGGCCCCTCATCATCAACAATTATCTTAATTTTTTCGTTTGCTTTTTTTAGACTAACATAAATATTTTTTCCGGATGAGTATTTAAGCGCATTGTCGATTAAATTCCTAAGTATGCTTAAAAGGTGTTCCGCCGATATTTTTACCTCTCCTGTTTCGAAATCGAATATTATATTTTTTGTACTGTTTTTGTATATGTTTTTAAGCTCTTTTTGAATGTCGGATGCAGAGACTATATCGGCGCTTGTTAAATTTGAGTTTTCCAGCCTGTGCAGCTCGAGTATGTCGTTTAGCAGATTATTGAGCCTTATTGAGCTTTCATAAATCTTATCTGTAAATTCCTCTTTGGTCTGTTCATCCAAATCCTTATTTATTACAAGTGTCTCGGCATATCCCATGATGGCGGCAATGGGCGTTTTCAACTCGTGCGATATATTACCCACAAGTTCCGATTTAAAGTATTCATACTGCATTTTATCCTCTATATCGCTAAAAACGAACAGTATGTGTCCGTGCATCTTTTTGCAGTAAACCTTATAATTCTTGTTCTTTATCTTGACAGCAGAGGTTGTTTTTTTGCTTAAAATGCTTGAAAATACAGATAATAATTCTGCATCGTCTATCCCTGCAAGTATTTTTTCGTCTTTTTCAAATTTTATATTGAACATATCGAAGAATCTGGTGTTTGAGTGGATATACCTGTGGTCTTCGGAAGTAAGCAGCACGCCCTCTTCCATACATTCTAGTATATGGTTCAGTTTTTCCCTTTCTATCTCCGTCTCTTGCTGGTTTTGCTTCATTGCTTTATAAATATTGTATATCAGGCCGGAGACCTCTGCAAAGGCTTTGTCTTTAAACCTGGGGAAATGTATGTTCTTTCCGTTTTTTATGGCATCAGCAATGTAATTGAGCTTATTAACGGGAAACGATAACCTTCTTGCCATCAGGGCGGCAACAATAATAAGCATTATTAAGGTTGAGAGAAAAACAGTGTATATGCCGCTTTCAAAATGATTTCTTATATCTTTCAGGTAGGTGAGAGGGTAGCTTATTCTTAATATATTTCCATCGGGCAGAATCTTTGCATAATAGAGCATATACATTTTTTTTGTTTTACTGAATCTTTGGGAAAAACCGCTGCCTTTTTTAAAAGCTTTCTGAATCTCCGGTCTGTATTTGTGATTTTCCAGCTTTTCTATTGCAGCATAGGGAATGGAAGAGTCAAAAATAACCTTGCCGTTGGGCTGTATAAGAGTTA
>JALTDI010000287.1 GCA_027074255.1 Desulfurellales bacterium | reverse complement strand
TCAAGTTGAGATATATTTTTTAAAAAAAGGTCAAAGTATCCCAAAAGCTCATGAGAATACGCCGGTACCACACCTATGATTGTTGATTTGATAACAGGTATTTTTGATTTTACAAACGGTATATGGGATGCAAGGAAAATAAGGAAATAAAAAAAAGGCACCGCATTCAGCACTGTCAGGTATGTTAAAAAAGAACTCCATAGTATAACGTTCGCCCTTTTGTACTCATTAATAAATTCTTTAAGAAAGCCTAAAAGGTATCGCATCTATAACCCGCTCAATTCTTGATATAGACTCATCTTTACCAAGTATCATAAGCATTTCGTAAATACCCGGTGCCGCACTTCTGCCGGTTAATCCAATTCTTACAGGCTGCGCTATTTTTACCATTTTCAGCTCGAATTTTTCCATAGTTTCTTCAAAGGCTTTTTTCAGCTCGTCCTCACTGTTAAAATCAGCTTCTTTAAGCCTTTCAAGCAGAAAAACGAGCGGCTCTTTTACAGACTCCTTTAAGTACTTTTTTGCACCCTTTTGTTCGTATTCTTTGGGTGATACGCAATAAAACAGCATCCCCGAAGCTAACTCTTTTAAGGTTGCGGCACGCGGCTGCATAGTTTCAACAGCCCTTATAAGATAGTTATTCTCATAATCAAAACACCGTCTATCCATAAACGGTTTTGCATATTCAAGCAATTTTTTCGGGCTCATCAATTTTATATGCTCGGCATTGACCCACAACAATTTTTCAGGGTTAAAAACAGCCGCAGAATTATTGAGGTTTTCGATATTAAAAAGCTCAATCAGTTCATCTTTTGTAAATATTTCTTTATCGCCGTACGACCAACCCAATCTTATCAAATAGTTTACCAATGCATCCGGCAAAATTCCCATATCCCTATATTCAAGCACGCTTTGAGCTCCGTGCCGCTTTGACAACCTTGTCTTGTCCTCTCCCAAAATCATCGGCACGTGGGCATAAACAGGCGCACTTTTAGAGAAAAGTCTGTACAAAACAACCTGCTTTGCCGTATTTGTCAAATGGTCATCGCCCCTTATAACGTGAGTAATACCACATTCAATATCGTCAATAACATTTGTAAAGTTATACATAAAAGAGCCGTCGGAGCGCCTTATTATAAAATCGTCAAATTCCTTGTAAGAAAAATGCATATCACCGTGAACAACATCCTTAAAGTCTATATCCTCGCTCGGCAGTTTAATCCTAACAACAAAATCTTTATCTTTGATTTCTTCTTTTAAATTTCTGCAATGACCGTCATAATGCGGGTTTTCTCCTTTTTCAATCTGCTCTTGCTTTAATTTTTCGAGCCTTTCTTTTGAGCAGTAGCATCTATATGCCAAACCTTTATCAAACAATTCTTTCAAATACTTTTCATATATATCTTGGCGTTTGCTTTGATAACATATATCATCCCAATCTATCGAACACCACTTCAAGCCTTCAAGAATAGCTTTTGTATATTCTTTTCTTGAGCGCTCCCTATCGGTATCCTCTATCCTTAAAAGAAACTCTCCGATGTTGGCTTTTGCAAAAAAATAGTTAAAGATAGCCGTCCTTAGGCCTCCTATATGAAGATGACCGGTGGGAGACGGCGCAAAACGCGTTCTTACCATCTATTTACCCCTCTTTTTGTTTGGATATATAGTAACCTCAACCCTTTTTTGCCGATTCAAAGATTGAGCCACAGCATAATCTTTATCTATATAATATACGATAATATCCGAGATTATGGTGTTTTTATCACTTTTAACAGACGCATTGCCCATAAGGGTTATTTTTTGCTCCTTACTTTCATACACGGCTTTATCGCCCTTTGCAATTTTGTTTTCTTTCGTCATTATAACCCTGCCGTCACATATTATTTTATCTATCTCACCTGTCTTTAAGTTTTTAAAAACGGTCATTTTATCGGCTGTCAACTTCATATCTCCACGAGTTGCAACAACATTACCGAAAAATTTATATACGCCGGTTTTATCAAAGGCTTCAAGCTTATCAGCCGTTATATGGACGGGCTGATTGTTCTTTTTAGCAAGCTGTTTTAGATTGGCAGCATTAGACGAAACGGAAAATATAAAGCTGATAAAAAACAAAACAAAAAGTTTCATAGTATATCCTCCAAAGCCCTTTTTATTTTAAAAAGTGCAGCTTTTCTGTGAGACAGGCTATTCTTTATTTTGGCAGGCATCTGTGCAAATGTTTTATCATATCCCTCCGGCACAAATACAGGGTCATACCCAAAACCATTACTACCTATGGGTTTGTCAATGAGTCGCCCATAAACATAACCTTCCTTTTGTATAACTTTATCCCCTGCAATTGCAGCCATACAACAGACAAACCTCGCTGTTTTGTCGTCTATTGTTTGCAAATTTTTCAACAGTTTTTCAACGTTTTCTTTATCGTCTCCGCTTCCTGCATACCTTGCGGAAAAAATACCTGGTTCGTTATTTAAAGCAAAAACCTCTAATCCCGAGTCATCAGCCAAAACAATATCATTTGTATATTTACTCAAGGCTTTTGCCTTTAAATAAGCATTTTCACAAAAACTGCTTCCCGTTTCTTCAACCTCAAAATCGTTTATTACATCGGATGCTTTTTTAATCTCAAACCCGTTTAATATCTCCTTAATTTCCCTTATTTTATGCTCGTTATTGGATGCCACAACAACAACTCTACTTGCCAAAGGCACTCTCCCAATCCTTCATAAATTTTGCAAGACCTATATCGGTTAGGGGATGATTGAACAATTTATCCATAACATCCGGCGGAATTGTTGCAATATCCGCACCCATCATAGCGGCATCAACAACGTGAAGCGGACTCCTAATGCTTGCCACTATAATTTCACACTCAAAATCGTAATTATCTAAAATCCCCCTGATAGTTTCAACAAGCTCCATTCCTATATGGGATATATCATCAAGCCTGCCGACAAACGGGCTTACATATCTTGCTCCGGCTTTTGCAGCCAAAAGAGCCTGGCTCGGAGAAAATATCAAAGTCATATTTATTTTTATACCCTCTTTTGCAAGAATATGCGTAGCTTTTATGCCCTCTTTTATCATAGGAATTTTTATAACTATATTTTGATGAATTGTACTCAACTGCCTTGCCTGTTTAACCATAGTTTCACTATCTGTTGCCGTTACCTCAGCAGAAATAGGTCCATCAACAATGGATGTAATCTCTTTTATCACCTCTTCGAAGTTTCTTCCTTCCTTTGCGACCAAGCTCGGATTTGTGGTGACACCGTCAACCAATCCCATATCAGCATAGTATTTAATTTTATCTACATTTGCCGTATCCAAAAAGAATTTCATACAACCTCCCCTTTTAACGAATCAAGGATATTTTTATTCATACCAAGTACATACATTATAAAAATTATAACCTCCGCATCTCCCACATTGTGCTCAAAAAAGCCTCCGACAAGAAACGCTACAAAGCCCATAGTGATACCGACAATCAAAGCCTTGTAAAAATTATTGTTTGTTTTCATTATAAATATTATATTTCTAAACAGAACATAAATCCACAAATACAGCCATACGACAAGACCTACAATGCCCCATTTAAGCAGTATCTGAAGGTATTCATTATGAACGGAGCTAAACAGATGAGAATTTACGTTTCTATCGCCAAAAATAATCTTTACTTGCTTTATTAGATACGGTTTAAGAAAACGATACAGGTTACCGCTTCCGCAGCCTATGATTTTGTATTTCAAATCGTAGTTTTTGTATAAATCAATACCGGCTTGCCACAAAGCTATCCTATCCATAGCAGGAACATTTTTTTTATAATGCATTATTGTTTCGACTCTGTTGTGAATTAAAGGCACAAGAATATACATAAAAACGGCAATAACGATCCCGGCAATAGATATCAGTTTTGCCCTATTGCTTTTAATATGAATGAACGGCAGTAAAACCAAAGCTGCAAATGAACCCACCCAATATGAACGAGTGAGCGTAAAAATCAACCCCGCCAGCATAAAAATAGATACAAAAAACGAATATATCCTCCATTTTTTATCGTCATAGAATATAAAAATAGAAACAAAAATAAAAAAAATTACACACACTATTGCGCTTGTGGTAAGGGGTGTGCTAAAAAAACCCTCGGCCCTTATAGGATTATTGAGCATATGGATAGAACTTAAAGATTTTATGTGAGTAGGTTTGATACCTGTAAAAGATTGGAACATAACAGCCAAAACAGCGATTATTCCAAATATTCCGAGAATCATTAACAGTGTTTTAATCTTTTCTCTTTTTATTCTTGATGTTACAAAATAGGGCAAAAAATGCCAAAGATAGTGTGATTTTGTTAAACTCAAAAGCGGATTAACAGAAAATAGTGATGAAATAAAACCAACAGCCGAAACACCCAAAACTCTATAATCCATATCTTTTATTTTGATTGTTCTATAAACTGCAATCAATCCTATAACGCCCAGGCCTATGGCCATATTATCCAAAGCTATTGAAATCGGTGTGGATATACTCAACAAAAGAGCTGAAAGTATAAGGAAAATCATTGTTTGCTTTTATATTCTTCTTTGCATTTTGATGAGCAGAAATACAAATCATCGCCTTTGATTCTAATTTTTCTAATTGCATGAGATCTCGGAACATAAATCCCGCAGTTTGCGCACTGCACCAACTCTTCAAGAGAGTCTTTGCTCTTTTTTTCCCGATTTTTGGAGGGGAAAACGCTGTCTAAAATACCATCTATCTTTTTCTTAAAGGAATAAACGGTAATAAAAATAAACAGAATTATTATAAGAAACAGTATTTTAAACATAAAAAATCAGCTCAGCAATCCATTTACAATAAACTCAGCAGCCTCATCCTCCGTTAAGCCTTTGGACATAAGTGTTTCTAGCTGGTCTTGTTTTATTCTTCCGACACTTGCCTCATGTGTAAGTTCGGCTTTCTCATTATTGACTTTTAATACCGGTATGGTCGATACGGAAACACCCTCTCCCTTTACTATCTCGTTGCATTCAATGTGTCCCCTTGAATACGGCGCATTCCCGTAAGCCTCGTTTATAACGTGGGCTTTTGTAGAGTCGGTTGCAAACACGGTAGATGTAGCTATACCGGATGAATTTTCGCCGTTCAATCTCAATATTTCCTTTATATCGATGATATCGTCTTCTCTGCCGTATATTTTACTCTCCAGATTGGCTTTGGCGTTATCTTTAAGCTCTATGTCCATCACAACATTTATTCTGCCGACCCTTGTTTTGGTCTCATAAAATTTGCTTGCAAAATATCCGTTTTCATCAATTTTCATTTTTGTTATGGTTTCTACAAAAACACCGCCTCTTTCATCGTGAAAATGCTCATCTTCATAAACAACGTGAGAATTTTTACCTATATACATATCGCTTTCCATATAGTGATGCAGCTTTTCGACTTTTGTCAATATGCAATGCGATTTAAATTTCACCTTAACATTATTGCCTATCATATAATTAAATTTTAATATCTGTTCTCCCTGTTTCTTTAAAAAACCCGTGCAAAGATGAACCGGAATCGGTATAACCGTGTTATCCTCAATATCAACATCTATTATTACCAGACCGTCACCGCGCACTTTCGAGTTTATATGCATTCCCTTGACGCTGTTTAAGCCCACAACCTTATTACCGCTTACGATAATAGTGGCAACAGCCGGATTTCTTAAGCTCTTATCTTCGGTGTTTTTTTCATATATATCAACGAGCTGATTAAACTCTTCTTCATACCCCTTTACTATATCCATCAATTTTCCTCCGCATAGTTTATATGTCCGCAAGTGTCACAGGTCTTTTCGTAGTATTTCACTATCTTATCGCTTTTGCCTTCTAAAAAAACTTTACCTGCACATATCAAATAGGAATATTCCGATTTTATTGCTATCTCCTTCCTATGGGTGATAACTATGACACCGGTGCCCCTCTCTTTAAGGTAATCTATAATTTTTACTATCATATCAAGACTCATTATGTCAATCCCCGAATCGGGTTCATCCATTATTAAAAATTTAGGGTTTAAAAGGACACAACTTGCTATCTCGACCTTTTTGCGTTCTCCGCCGGACAACTTCTTATCCACAAGCCTGTTTAAATATTTGTCAGGCTCAAGATTAACGAGATCCAAAGCCTTTTCAACCTCTTTCAGTTTAATCTTTTTATTGAGCATCAAATAGTTTTTAACGCTCATTCCCTCAAACCTTGCTGGTTCCTGCCACAAAAGAGAAATGCCGTTTTTGGCTCTATCTGTTATGGGCATATCCGTAATATTACGTTCATTTAGGAAAATCTCCCCCTCATTAACCCTATAATCGCTCAAACCCATAATGATATATCCGATTGTGGATTTACCGACGCCGTTATTTCCAACTATGCCGTACACTTTACCCTCTTCAAATTTCATCGATATGCCCTTTATGATGTCGTTCGAATTTTTCGAATATTTAATATTCTCTAACGTAAGCATTCTACCTCCATTAAACTACAATATCACGTTTATAATAGGTTTTTATGTTTCAAGGTCAAGTTTTTTAAGCTTTTCGATTTCGTCTCTATACTTGATAGCGGATTCAAAATCCATATTTTTCACAGCTGTTCTCATTTTTTCTCTTAACAGGCGAATGGTTCTCGGTATATCTTTTTTTTCAACATCATCTGTAATTTCCGCTGATTTTGTATAATCAAGATTGCACATTTCAAGCATTCTATTATCTTTGGATTTTATTATACTTCTCGGTGTTATGTTATATTTTTTGTTGTAGTCCTCCTGCAGCTTCCTCCTTCTATTTATCTCATCTATAGCGGCTTTCATAGAATCCGTCATTTTATTTGCATAAAATATAACCTTGGAGTCAACATTCCTTGCTGCTCTTCCGGATGTTTGTATAAGGCTCGTTTCACTTCTTAAAAAACCCTCTTTGTCTGCATCCAGAATTGCAACAAGAGCTACCTCGGGTATATCCAGCCCTTCTCTCAAAAGATTTACACCTACAATACAATCGAAAATATCCCTTCTCAAATCGTTTATAATTTCCGCCCTTTCGATTGCGTTCAGCTCAGAATGCATATATTTGGTTTTTAAGCCGAGATTATTATAATATTCGCTCAAATCTTCCGCCATCTTTTTTGTAAGTGTCGTCACGAGAACCTTATTACCGTTTTTTGTTGTTTTTTTTATTTCTCCGGCTAAATCATCAACGGCATTGTTCATAGGCTTAACAAAAACAGGCGGCTCCATTAATCCTGTCGGTCTGACTATCTGCTCTATAATGTGTGGTTGAGACAATTCTTTCTCGAATTCAGCAGGCGTTGCGGAAACAAATATAACCTGCTTCCACCGTGCTCGAAGTTCTTCAAACATTAACGGCCTGTTGTCTAATGCGCTTGGGAGCCTAAACCCATAATCCACAAGCGTCTGTTTTCTCGACCTATCGCCTTTATACATACCTTTAAGCTGTGGAATCGTAACATGCGATTCGTCTATTATTGTCAAGAAATCATCGCCGAAATAGTTGATAAGGGTTGACGGAGTCTCTCCCTCTTGTCTGTTTGAAAAATGCCTTGAGTAGTTCTCTATTCCCGAGCATGTTCCCACCTGTTCCATCATCTCCAAGTCAAAATTCACCCTTTCTTCTATCCTCTGGGCTTCAATCAGTTTTCCTCTCTGTTTAAAAAAGTCAATCCTTTTTTTCAATTCCTCTTTTATGGTTTTTATCGCTGCCTCTCTTTTTGTTCTGCTTGATATGTACTGATTGGCAGGGAAAATAACAACGCTGCTTTTCTTTTCTATAATTCTTAAACTAATAGGGTCAAACAGCGATATATTTTCAACAGCATCATCAAAGAGTTCAATCCTGATAGACAAATTCCTCATATATGAGGGATAAACATCTATAACATCTCCCCTGACTCTGAATGTCCCCCTGTCAAAATCTATATCATTTCTTGTATACAAAAGCTCAACGAGCCTGCTTAATATTTCTTCTCTCGATATTCTATCCCCCGAAGCTATATTAAGAGACATCGAAGCGTATTCTTCCTTTTCGCCTATTCCGTAGATACAGGATACGCTTGCAACAACAATAACATCTCTTCTTGTTAAAAGACTCATTGTTGTTTTTTGTTTAAGTCTGTCTATCTCGTCGTTTATTGACGAATCCTTTGCAATATATGTATCCGTGCGAGGGACATACGCTTCGGGCTGATAATAGTCATAATAGGATATGAAATATTCAACGGCATTGTTAGGGAAAAAGTGAGAAAATTCATTATACAGCTGCGCGGCCAGTGTTTTATTGTGAGAAATGATTAAGACGGGTTTTTCAACTTTATCAATAATATTTGCAATAGTAAATGTTTTGCCGCTTCCGGTTACACCGAGCAGAGTTTGATACTGCACACCGCCAGATACATTTTTAAGCATCTTTTTAATGACCTGAGGCTGATCCCCTGATGGCCGATATGAGCTTTCTATCTTGAACAGCCTGCCCATTTATCTATAGTTTTTGCGCTTAAACAAATCCGTATTCTTGGAAATAATCCTATCGATAAATAAAATGCCGTCCAAATGGTCGATTTCATGCTGCAAAACAACGGCTTCAAATCCTTCCGTATCAAACTGCTGTTCATTTCCTTCCAAATCTATATATTTGACGCTAACTTTTCTTGCCCTATTCACATTTCCCGTATAATCGGGAACACTCATACACCCCTCTCTTGTTTTTATTATACTCTGCCAATCAAGTATCTCCGGGTTGAGCATAATAAGCTCTCCGTGATTCACCTTCAAGCCCTTTTTGTTTTTGGAAGCATCAACGGCGATAATTCTGACAAGATTGCCTATTTGCGGAGAAGCTATACCGACGGAGTGGGAATAAAAACGCATTGTTTCAAGCAAATCTCTTGCTCTATTTAAAATATCCTCGTCAATGTTTTCTATCGGTCTACAAACCTCTTTTAGTCTTTTATCAGGATAAACAACTATATCTTTAGCCGGCATATTATAAATCTCCTATAACTCGTAGGTTTCTACTTTTCTAACGGAATAGTCAACACCCAGCTTACTGCAGGTTTTATTCAGCAGTTTGGTTAAAGTTTCTTCCGTTATGTCGTGCGGTGCATCAACCTCCATTATCATAACATAAAGCGGATTTTCACCCTTTGTCACCCTTGTTCTCAAATCCACAATATTGATTTTATGTTTGGCAAACTCATCTGATACTCCATAAACAATACCCGGTTTATCCGAACCGTACACGGACACCATAAAAAGATTTTCTTCTCTTTTATTTTCTAACTCCTTTAACTCCTCCGTCTCTATTCTCCTTACAGAAACACTCATATTAAGGTCTGTTCTAACCTTATAAAAAGATTTTTTAAGTTCAAGTATGCTGATATTTTCTTTAACAGAAACAATCAAAATCATGGAAAATTGGTCTTTCAGCAGCGTTGACGAGGAATCCTCTATGCTAAAACCCTTTTCATATAAAACTTCGGCAACACCTGCAACTATACCCGGCTTATCCTTTCCTATAACTGTTATGGCATAAAAAAAATTTTTCATCTCTTCCTCCCTTCATTAAGCTTCTTCTTTAATTTTATAATTTTCTTAATCCTATATAAAGAAAAATTTATAGAGATTCCACTCTGTTTCTCCCGAGCTCTTTTGCTCTGTACATAGCCTTGTCAACCCTTTCAATAAACGAGTTTTTATCGTCTGAGTCATTAAACTGAGAAACACCGAATGAACAGGAAATTTTTCCAATTCCTCCGAAATCGGCAGAATATATCACAAGCCTTAGGTTTTCTGCAATATTTACTGCACCCTTAAAATCGGTTTTCGGGAGTATCAGCATAAATTCTTCTCCGCCCCATCTTGCAAATGTATCCGTCTCTCTTATATTTTTTCTGACTTCTCCTGCAATCATTTTAAGCACCTCGTCGCCCGCTCGGTGGCCGTATTTATCGTTGATTTTTTTGAAATAATCGATGTCAAACATAATTAAAGATAAGGGGTCCTTATATCTTTTTGCCATACCTATTTCATAATTTAAAATCTCGTCAAACCTTCTTCTGTTGTATATATTTGTTAATTCATCGCAGGATGCTAGCTCGCTCAGTTTTTTTTCATGCTCCTCAACCTTCTTCTGATAGCGCCAAAACATCGAACTCACAGCGCGAGAAAGCATCATGGAAAGAATCCCTATAAACAAAATGATGAAAACAAATACCAAAATGGTATTCCTTACATCTTTCTTAAATGACTCTTTAAAATTTTTCTTGGCATTTTCTATGGCGCTTTCCACATTTTGAAGCTGCAAATCTATAACAGCAGTGATATTCAAATTTTTGTTATATTTAAAATAAACCTCATCATAATAATAGCTATTTCCTCCGGCTGGATATTTCACTGTTGCACTCAAACTTCCCTTATCTATCATTAATTTTACCTTTTTTAAAATGCCCTCTTTGTAGAGATTTTTTAATTTCATACCCTTTGTTGATGCAAGTATTTCAGGTTTAGTCTCAATATCCCTTAGCAAAACTACATGTTCATTTTTATAATTTTTTTGGGCAATGTAAAAAAGCAGAAATCTGTTATCAATCTCTTTTATCTCATCGTCCACGTATTCCCCTGTACCGACAAACCAATCGAGCGGCTGAAAATATTTTATGTAGCCCATCTTCTTAAACATCTTTTCGTTTTTCATTGAATAGTTATATCCTTTCGGTTTATACCAATACCACTCATAGAAGCCGCTATGTTTTGTCTTAGCTATTTTAACGGCTGCTTTTACAGGATTATTACCCGCAATATCCTTGAAGTTGAGAAAGTTTTTCCCCTCAGCCGATCTGTGCGGCGGAAGCAGTACGCAGTTTCCTTTCATATCGTATATAAAATAATATCCAGCCCCGTCGTTAAACCTCATAACAGAAATTGTGTTTTTAATAACGTTTTTTAAATTTTTATCGTATTTATCACTCTTATATATACTCATCATTATGGAATAGGCCAAATCAACCCTGTATCTAAGTTTTGATTTTAATTCTTTAATCGTATTCAAACGATTATTTTCCAAGACTCCAAACAGGTAATTAATGTCCTTTCTCTTTATCTCTATGGTCTTATCAATATAAACTTTTTCTATATAATCCAAGCTTTTATCGAGTACTTTATTTTGCCTGTCTATATAAAAATAGATAAAAGCTATAATCGTAAGCGTTATGGTAATAACAGGCAATATTAATATTAATAAAGGCAGTCTTTTCTCATTCAAAGAAATTCCCCTTTTTTAGTGCAGCTTTTTAATAATTTCAAGCTCGGCAAATGTTTCAAAATGATGGGTTTGAGGAAACATATCAAAAAGCTTAATTAATTTAATTTTATAATAATCTTTCAAAATTTTCAAGTCTCTGGCAAGCGTGGACGGTTCACAGGAAACATAAAAAACAAATTTTGGTCTGTTCTCAACGATATATTTTATAACACTCTTTGCCCCGGCTCTCGGCGGGTCCAAAATAACGCACTCTGCGCACTTTTGCTCAATTGTAAATTGCCTATTTAGGTTCTTTCTGACAACAAAAGCCTTCTTATCCAAATTCAAACGTCGCACATTTTTCTTAAACGAATCAACTGCCTTTTTGTCCAACTCAAAACCGGTAACGCTTATTCCCTTTATAGCTATGGGTATAGAAAAGTTACCCATGCCTCCAAAAAAATCAAATACGCTGTTTATGTCCTCTCTATCGATTCGAGATAGAAGCGTTTCTATTATTTTCAGATTTATAGACCTGTTTATTTGAGTAAATACACCCGGCTTATAGGTTAAATAAAGATTTTTCTTTATGCTTGATAAATCGAGCTTTAAAACCTTTGGGTTAACCTTATCATCATCACTCACCTCAATCTCAAAAGCGGAACATTGCTCGCTATTAATATAGCTGTTTATTCTCTTATCCGCAGTGAAACATTCTTTTATGCTCACGATTTTTGAACTTTTTCTTTTAAAGAATCCCCAGTTTGACCCGCTGCACCGGAATCTCACGCGCCTTCTGTAATTAAAAATTTCATCCGATGCCGCTGTCTCAATATTATATTTATCCAGCGAAGCAATACGTTTTAGAATATTCTTCAAAACCGATTTTTTAAGTTCCAATTGATATTTATAGTCAACATGCTGCATGTCACACCCTCCGCAAACACCATAATAAGGGCATACAGGATTTATTCTATACGCTGAGGGTTTGAGTATATTTACCGTTTCGGCCATGCAGTAATCTTTTTTGTTTTCCTTAATTTCTATATCAACAATCTCACCGGGCAAAGAATTTTCAATAAAAACAATCTTATTGTCAATCCTTCCTATACCGACACCTCTATGAGCAAAACCTTCAACCTCAATACTTTTCATAAAAATTTTTCCTTTCTAATAAGTAATATAAGTGATTTTATATGATAAGTAAAGAAAAGATTTCAACAATTTAAAATCACAGGTAAAAAAAGGGTAAAAGCAGTAATATGAAAAGGTTTCAGAAACCAGGTTATCAAGCTATATTATGCATAATACAGCTTCTTGTAATACTCATCAAGCATTCTGTCACTGTCAAAATATGGCAAAACGTTTCTCATCGATTCCTTGATTATATTAATCCACCTATCCTCATCTTCATAATACATAGGAACAACAACGTCCTCGAGTATATTCATCAAACTATTCGCATCCTTATCATCCTGCTCCTCATAATCAAGCTTCACATCCACCGGCGGTATGGCAAACGAGTTAATACCGTCTTTTACAAATTCAGCAAACCACCCGTCAAGTGTGGAAAGATTAATTGCTCCGTTCATTGCGGCGCTCATACCGCTTGTGCCGGACGCTTCCCTTGTTAATCTCGGCGTATTCAGCCATACATCGGCTCCTCTTTTTAACAGTCTGGATAATCTAAGTTCATAGCCGGTCAAAACAGCCGCTCTTTTCAAACCCGAGCAAAGATTGATAAGTTCGTTAAAGAGATTTATACCGTACTGGTCAAAAGGATAAGGCTTGCCCGCCCAGATAACCTGAATTGGCTGTTTTTGTCTTTCAACAAGGTGTTTAAAACGCTCTATCTTTAGCTTTAACAATCCCGGTCTTTTATACTCCACGAATCTCCTCGCCCACACTATGGTCAAAACATCCTCATCGAAAATCTTGCCCGTCTGGTCGGCTATAACCTCGAAAAGCTCCCTTTTATAACGTTTTTTTGTGGCTTCTATCTCAAAGTCTTCATCATTTTCAAGCGCATTGTACAGTTCTTTACTTGCCCAAACACGCTTGCTTTGAGCATTCGTTATTGAAACAATGTCCGATGTATCTATATAGTCCTTCCACATATCCTTTGTAACCTTTTCATGCAGTTTGGAAACAGCATTGGCTTTTTTGGCAAGCTTCAATGCAGCAAGCGTCAAGTTGAAATCATCTTCATAAATATTTGTTATTTTTTTTGCTTCTTCCGTATCAACTCCGTTAAAAAAATTCAAATGGGAAAGCTTCAATATATTGTGAGATTCGTTTCCCGCTTTGAGAGGCGTGTGGGTGGTGAAAACAAATCGTTTCTTAACCTCTTCAACACTCCCGTATTTCGAATAAAGATAAAAGGCAAGAGGAACGGCATGTCCTTCGTTTATATGATAAATATCGATATCCTCACCAAGCTCATCAATAACCTTCGCTCCGCCTATTCCCAATATAATTTCCTGTTTTATCCTTGTATCTTCATCATTATCATATAGTTTCTTCGTAATTGTCCTTGCAAGAAAATTGTTCTCGTCAATGTCAGTTGAAAGCAGGATAACAGGCGCCGTTTTAAAAATCGCAGGGTCGAGATAAAAAGCCTTTACATAGACAGTCTCACTGTGAATTTTAATATCAACGGTTGTTAATTCCTTTAAAAAATAGTATCTTTTTCGTCTAAAAACAACGTTCATATAATCTTCATAATCCCTCTCCTGATCATAATATCCTTCTGTCCATAAAATACCGACCCCTGTCATATTGCATTTTTTGTCGTATGCGCTTTTCATATAACTCCCTGCAAGATAACCCAAGCCGCCTGAATATATTTTCAAAGATTGGTCAATAGCAAACTCCATAGAAAAATATGCAATTTTTTTCCCACAGTAATCAACATTCTTTTCCATTTTCAACCTCCGATTGCATTAAAAGTTCCACACCTTTAAGTGTGGCATTCTTTGTTGCGCTTATTTCCACTCTCACCTTCGTAAAACTCGGCAAACACGGATTTATATTAATCTTGTTGTGTTCTACTACTCCCCCTCCCAAAACAATAATCTCAGGATTGAGCATTACACTCACTACTTCTATAACATAATTCAAGCTTTTATTAAACTCTTTTTTAAAATCATTGTCGCTCAAATCCTTAAATCCCCTTAAGGTCATAGCCTTGCCGGAACAGGTCAGTTCAAGGCAGTTATTCTTGCCGCAGCCGCACACAAATGGTGTTTTCTTATACGGTATATGCCCCAACTCGCCCGCAAGATTTCTATAGCCTCTTATTAAATCCTTTTCTATAAAAGCACCGCCGAGTCCCGTTCCAATATAGATAACAGCAATATAATCACTTTTAAAATAATCCTTTTCAGCAGTAGCCGCGCATTTTAAGTCATTCTCAATCAAAATTTCTGCGCCGTATTTTTTAAAAAAATACCCCTTAATATCAAAACCGTCCAGCCCCTTGATATTTGGAGATGACAAAATAACACCGTTGTTTATCTGACCTGCAAAGGATATTCCAACTCTTCTTATTCCATATCGCTTAATTTTATCTTCTATGAATTCTATTAGATTGATATTTTTGCTTTCTAACTTTTCGTATTCACCGCAGCATTTAGACCTAAAAAATGTTCCGCCGTAGTCTATCAAGAGTTTCATATAAATTTATACCCTCAAAAACAGAATTTTTAGCTTTTAACTTATTTAAAAATTCCCTGTCTTTTGTGCCGTTTTCAAGCATTTTATCAAGCCTGTTAAAGTTGTATATATGCTCCTTTTGTCTTTTTGTCGCATACTGTTTATTATCCTTTGCCGTCATCAGAAATGCCCAATCGCTGCTTTGTGCCAGAAGCAGCTCAGCTATCATCTGCTCTATTATCTTTCTATCCTTTGTCTTATCGTTCAGTAAATCCGCCACTCTTTTTTCTTCGTGGTGCAGGTGATTATAAATCCAGCTATTTGAGCCGTTTAGCCACACATCATAATAACCCTTATCACCCCAGCTGGAACTTGCGGGCTCCTCTTCCGGTGCACTGCCGAATCTATCGACATATTCGGAGGGCGTTGTCGGAGTTATCTCTTTATACCTATCAAAAACCTTAAACAAATAATAAATAAAATCTATTCCCTCAAACCACCAATGTCCGAAAAGCTCAGCATCGTAAAACGAAGTTACGAGGTTATCTTTGTATTTTAAACGATTCTCGAGGTTCTTATTGAGATTGAAATGGAAATTATAAGCGTGCTCCTTGGCCTTTAAATCGGCAGAATTGGGGTTGTAAAATTCCTTGTAATCCGTATCACCCGTGATTTTGTAATATTTATAACCCGTAAATGTCCTTATACCCCCAGGCAG
>JALTDI010000286.1 GCA_027074255.1 Desulfurellales bacterium | reverse complement strand
TTATTTATACCCCAGGAGATTCCCAAATCATATCCGTTTGATGTGCCTGATGTATTACCTCCGGAGGGGATTTGTATATCACCGTTTATTTGAGGATTTGAAAATAATCCGGCATTTATTAGTAAAGACTTCTTTATAGAGTTTTCAGCTCTTGCAATCCTAAGCTTTGGATTGTAAATTAAAGACAATTTTGCCGCTTGCTGAGGTGTTATGTTTGTTGTTCTATTAATGTGCGGAAATTTAACAGTCGTTTCTATAGGCTTATGATGAAATGTCGTACAGCTTGACAACACCAGAAACAAGATAAGAGTTAAAAAATTATTCTTTCTCATGTTTTCTATATTACTCAATTAAATGACTGTGTAAAGTCAATTGAGTAAATTCACCTCCCTTAAAAAGTTACTTAAACCTATAAAGAATACCAATGTTTCTACCGTCTGTCATAAATGTAACATTTTTCAATATATGCGATTCAGATATGAGATAACCAACAGCAAAACCAATACCTGAACCGGCAACGGTGTCGCTTAACCAATGTTTATCTTTATATACCCTTGCAAAATTTACTCCCAACGGCAGTAGATATAATAAAGGCTCCTTGTAGTAAACCGCATATGGTGTAACCATAGACCACGCAAGTGTAACATCGCCTGATGGAAACGAATGATACTCATCCCTCCATAGACTAAAGGGGTGAAAAACAAACGGATTGCCTGTTGCATAAGGTCTTTCTCTTCCTGCTGTTACCTTTAGACCAACGCTAAGCAAACCAGCCGTTATACCCGATTCCACAGATGCGACAGATGCGTTTAAAAGTTTGTCGTCTTCTGCATAGTAGCCGGCTATGCCAAGCAGCGTTGCAGCAGGAAAAAGATAATAACCCTTTCCGAATGAATTCAAAAAATCGGCTGTATTATGGGCAGTTGTATTTTGATGTTTTTCTACATAGCTTCTTATTCCCCTGTCGAATAAAAAGCTACCCCCCAAGGCAGCACCGAATAAAAGCAGGTCATCTTTGTGTTTTTCTACATTGGATATGGTATAGGATAAATCATCCCCGTACATGCGAGAAAGTGTCACCTTCTCTTTTGCGCCTGCAGCAAAAGATAGCTGCTGAACAAATATAATAAGAAAGAGTACTATAAAAAATCTATAAACAATATTCTTTTCCATAGTAAATAAACCTCCTTCATTTTTATGTTGCATATATTATGAGCCGAACATTACAAATACATTGCAGAAATATTAACAATTTGTAATTTGACAACAATATTGTTTAGCTATATAAATTAAAATATGAAAGTCCTGCTAATAGAAGATGATGTTGAAACAGCAGATTATATTGTGAACGGCTTAAATGAGACAGGATATGTTGTTGATAGTGTGAATAACGGAGAGGACGGCTTGTATTTGGCAAAGAACAGGCAGTATGACGT
>JALTDI010000285.1 GCA_027074255.1 Desulfurellales bacterium | reverse complement strand
GGTTTACTGCACGATTTTGATTATGAAAAATACCCCGACAATCATCCTTATGAGGGTTCAAAAATACTGAAAGAAATTGGTGTTGACAATGATATAATAGAGGCCATCATGGGGCATGCAAATTATACTGGTGTTGAGCGAAAGACGCTTATGGCAAAAACGCTTTTTGCGGTTGACGAATTGAGCGGTTTTTTATACGCCTATGCTCTTGTGAGGCCTACAAAGAATTTAAAGGATGTTAAGTTAAAATCAATCAAAAAGAAACTTAAAGATAAAGCTTTTGCAAAGGGAGTTAATAGAGACGAGATTGAATCAGGAGCCAAAGATTTGGGAGTGGAGCTTGGCGAGCATATTCTTTTTGTTGCGGAGTGCCTGCAAAACAGCGCCAAAAAAATAGGTATGGAAGAATAATTTAAGGAAGGAGAATAGGCCAATGGGAGATATGATTGCAACAAACGAATTTAAAAGAGGCATGAAACTTGAAATTGATAACGACCCTTATGAAATAGTGGATTACGACCATGTAAGACCAGGTAAGGGGCAGGCATTTGTCAGGGTTAAGCTTAAGAATTTAAAAACGGGCAATGTCGTTGAAAAAACCTATAAATCCGGCATAAAGCTCGATAAAGCGGATATTGAAGAGAGGGTTATGCAGTATCTCTACAAGGACAGCGAAGGTTATCATTTTATGGATACGTCAAACTATGACCAATTCTCGATAGATGCTGATATCATGGGTGATGCGGCAAAGTATATTCAGGAAGAGAAAAATGTTTCCGTTATGCTGTATAACGGAATGCCCATAGGGGTTGAGCTGCCCAATTTTGTTGAATTAAAAATAGTTGAAACAGAACCAGGATTTAAGGGAGATACTGCGGCTACCGGTTCAAAGCCTGCTACGCTTGAAACCGGAGCTATTGTTCAGGTTCCGTTTTTTATTAAAGAGGGTGAAACAATAAGGATAGATACTCGCACAGGGGAATATGTTGAACGTGTAAATAGTTAGAAATTAATGAAAAATCTCACTAACCCTGTCATATTGCTGATAACGATTGCATCAGCCCATTTCATAAACGATTGGTATTCTTTTATGATACCCCCCGCTTTGCCGCTCATAAGAAAAGCTTATAATATTGACTATTTCCAATCCGGACTGCTTTTGAGTGTTCCTTATTTGACAAGCGCAATTTTGCAGTCTCCGATAGCTCATTTTTCCGAGACTTATTCAAAGAGGAAACTCACGCTTGCAGCCGGCTTTTTAATACTTTCACTGTCTTATTTTTTATTCTACATATCCAATTCTTACTATTGCGCTTTGTTTGTCACTCTTTTTATCGGTATAGGGCTTGGAACATATCATCCGCAGGGCATGGGTTTGCTGAGTATTGTATTTAAAGAAAAAAAAGGAATGGCAATAGGAATTAACGGCACGGGAGGGGCTCT
>JALTDI010000284.1 GCA_027074255.1 Desulfurellales bacterium | reverse complement strand
ACTCAGGTTTTTAAAATCAGGGGTTGAAAATGCTGGGTCAAAACTTATACTTCCTTTTTTTAAACGATAAAATCAAAAGAAAGGAGAAAGAATGACCCAGCGACAAGATAATACCGCAATAATGACAGTTTTGGAAATAATAAATTCAAATGGTTTGGAAGGCCTTGGAGAGGCTGTTTCCATTCTTATCAATGAGGCCATGAAGATTGAGAGGTCTTCAGTACTCAAAGCAGGGCCTTGGGAGCGCTCAAACAGCAGAACAGGCCATGCTAATGGGTATAAAAACAAATCAGTGGTAACAAAATTAGGACGTCTTGATCTCAATGTTCCTCAGGTTCGGGGTGGTGTTGATTTCTATCCTTCTGCTTTGGAAAAAGGAGTTCGTTCAGAAAGGGCCCTGAAACTTGCAATGGCAGAGATGTATATCCAGGGTGTATCCACCCGCAAGGTCACCTCAGTTCTTGAGAAACTATGCGGTCTTGATATCAGCAGCACCCAAGTCAGTAATGCATCAAAACTTTTGGATAAAGAGCTTGAGAAGTGGAGAACCAGACCAATAGGAAAGATTGCATTTCTCCAGTTGGATGCCAGGTATGAAAATGTCCGCCAGGATGGGTCCGTTATGTCCTGTGCCGTCTTAATTGCTACAGGAGTCAAGGAAGACGGTAAACGAACCGTATTGGGAACCAGTGTTTCCCTGAGTGAAGCAGAAGTTCACTGGAGGGATTTTCTTCTAAGCCTCAAAAAAAGGGGGTTGCATGGGGTTAAAATGATTACCAGCGACGACCATACCGGCTTAAAATCTGCATTAAGATCAGTGTTTCCAAGTGTTCCATGGCAGCGATGCCAGGTTCATTTACAAAGGAATGCAACAGCCTATGTGCCGAAAGTAGAAATGCGCAAAGAAGTTGCAAGTGATCTTCGAAGCATATTCAATGCACCAAATAGCACTGAAGCCCAGAGGCTGCTTGAAATAAATGTTGAAAAATATAAAACCAAGGCCTCCCGGCTTTCATCCTGGATGGAAGAGAATATCCCAGAGGGGTTAACCGTGTTTTCTCTACCGGAAAACCAGCGCAAAAAGCTCAGATCCACTAATATGGTCGAACGACTAAATAGAGAGATCAAACGTAGAACCCGAGTGGCCACACTTTTCCCAAATGAGGCATCTCTTTTGAGGCTGGTCAGTTCCATACTTGTTGAAACCAGTGAAGAATGGGAAACCGGGAAAAGGTATTTACCAATGGCATAAGGATATTAATATAATATAATGAATTCCCCCCTTAACCCCCACAAAAAACAAAACGTAGTGGAGGGATAAGTCAAGAAAAAAATGGGAGGGACCCTTTGGGAGGAACCGATTTTTTTCTTGACTTATCCCGGAACGAAGTTACAAATTTTGGGGGTTAAGGGAGAACAGACTAAAAAAGGAATTTGACTTGGCAA
>JALTDI010000283.1 GCA_027074255.1 Desulfurellales bacterium | reverse complement strand
ATGATGTGGGGAAGGGGAATCGGAGAATTCGGGGCGGTTGTTATTATAGCCTATCATCCGATGACAGCCCCCGTTATGATATATGATAGGTTCAACTCTTTCGGTCTATCTTATGCAACGCCGATAACGGTAATAATGATTGTCGCTTCCATAATCATTTTTGCCGTTATTAGGATTATAAACAATTTTTTTAAGTGAAATCTCCATTTATTTAAGTGCTTTTGCTTCATAGGCGGATGTTTTTTGAGAGTAAATATTCAAAAGATATTGACTTGAAATTTATTTTATGGTAGTAGATATATCAGCTTTAAAAAGAAGGAGGAAAAACGAGTGGCAAATCATAAATCCGCGCTAAAAAGAGCCAAACAGAGTGAAAAAAGGTATATCAGGAATAAAGCATATAGAACAAGACTGAAAAACATATTAAAACAGACGAGACTTGTCATAGAAAACGAAGAAAATGCCGAAACCGTTAAAGAGCAGCTTAGAAAGGCGGAGAGCTTGATACAAAGAATAAGAACTAAGGGTATCATACATAAAAATAAGGCTGCAAGGCTTGTTTCAAGATTGCACAAAAAGGCCAACAGCAAAATTTCGTAGAAAATAAGATACAAGTTTTTCCAAATTCTCAATCTTAATAAATTGTAATAATTCTAAATATCGATTAATTATCATCTAATTAATTTATATCTTGACTATAACCGAAAAAGGACTATAAGTAGTGCTGTAAAAAGAGTAAAAAAAGTTTTTGGAGGTGATATATATGCCTTGGGGTGATAGAATGGGTCCTCTTGGAGCAGGACCGAGAACAGGAAGAGGCTTGGGTTTTTGCAACGGGTATGCAACACCGGGATATCTAAACTCCGGCTACGGTAGAGGATTAGGCTATGGCAGAGGAGCCGGATTTGGCAGAGGAAGAGGATTGGGTTTTGGAGCAAGATGGGGATACGGTTATGATTATGCTGCTGCTCCGACAAAGGAAGAAGAAAAAAGTATTGTGGAAGCGGAGATTAAACGTTTGACAAACGGTATTGAGTCGCTAAAAAAGAGGCTTGATGAGTTGAAAGATTAAGAAAAAAGCTTCGTGTCTGCCCCCTTGATAAATCGAGGGGGCATTTTTTTAATAATATTTTTGTAAGGAGTGTTCAATATGAAAGTAATGATTACATCAAGAGGGGATAGTTTGGATTCTGCGATGGATGAAAGATACGGCAGAAGTGAATATTTTATAATATACGATACTGAAAATGATAGTTTTGAGGCTATTAAAAATCCCTATTTGAACGATAGGGGAGGGGTTGGCGTATCCATAGCCAAATTTACTGTAGAAAAGGGCGTTGATGCCATTATTTCCGGCAGTTTCGGGCCAAACGCCCAAGATGTATTGAAGGGTACGAAAATAGAACTATACAGTGCAAAAGGCGGCAGTGTTGCGGATGTTTTAAAGGCAT
>JALTDI010000282.1 GCA_027074255.1 Desulfurellales bacterium | reverse complement strand
ATGTATCACGCTATTATGATAACAAAAATACCGCCCACCTATAAAAATATGCCAATGATGAGCGCCAAGGTTGCTTTTCAAAATGCATGCATAAGGCCGTTAAACAAAAATTCAAACGGAAAATACTACGAAGGTGAAAACGAATTTAGAGCATCCACTCCGGGAACATATTACTACATATGTCAAGTGCAAGACCATGCATCAAAGGGAATGTACGGTAAGCTCATAGTAAAATAAAAACAAAAATAGGGGTGCAGCATGCGCCCCTATTATGAAAAATAAGTTAGCATAACAGTGAAATTTTTTTCACAAACAAAACTGTCAGCTCAAATTTTGCTGTAAAGGAGTTTTTGTGAAAGGCCACACGAATAACGATCATGCAATAAGTTATCAAAAAAACAGCATGTCTCTTATAGGTGCTGTATCCATGGGTACAGGCGTCATGATTGGAGCCGGGATTTTGGCGCTAACAGGCCAGATAGCACAACTTGCAGGCTCCTTATTCCCTTTAGTTTTCTTAGCCTCTGCTGTAGTAACTGCTTTTAGCGCTTATTCTTATGTAAAACTATCCAACACCTACCCCTCCGCCGGCGGAATTGGTATGTTTCTTGAGAAGGCTTATGGAAGGGGTATGATTACGGCTGTTGGATCACTTTTAATGTACTTTTCAATGGTTATTAACGAAAGCTTGGTAGCACGTACTTTTGGAACCTATACCGTCCAAATTTTCAATATTAATCCAAACAGTTGGATTGTAACCGTTTTAGGTGTCTTAGTTCTCATTTTTGCTTTTTTGCTCAATATATCAGGAAATAGAATGATAGGCATGTTTTCCTTAATTATGGCATCGATTAAAATAGGTGGAATTCTTCTTTTTGCTGCAGCTGGACTTTGGGTGTCGGGAATATCATTTGAAAAGGCAATTGCAAGACCTATAGACTCATCTTTTAGTGGTTTTGTTGCAGCAATGGCGCTGGCTATACTTGCCTATAAGGGTTTTACTACAATAACAAACAGCGGTTCGGAAATAATCAATCCGCATCGCAACGTCGGACGAGCAATAATTATATCCATTGTTGTGTGCGTGGTTGTGTACTTTTTGGTTGCTATTGCTGTATTAGGTAATTTAAGCATTCCCGAGATAATTGCCTCTAAGGATTATGTTTTGGCTCAAGCCGCAAAACCTGTATTTGGCAATTACGGTTTATGGTTTACTGTCGGCATCGCAATAGTAGCAACTGTGTCTGGAATAATAGCGAGTGTTTTTGCCGTATCAAGGATGCTTGCCATGCTGACAGAAATGAAACTTGTGCCGCACAGCCATTTTGGCATGCCGGGGGATATTCAGAAACATACATTGATTTATACGGTGGTTATAGCAATATTTTTAACAATATTTTTTGATTTAAGCCGTATAGCTTCTTTGGGAGCTATCTTTTATATTATTATGGAT
>JALTDI010000281.1 GCA_027074255.1 Desulfurellales bacterium | reverse complement strand
CATAAAGAGATAGGTATAACTGCCAGAGGTGCTTGGCAATGTGTGGAAAGACATTTTAGAGAACTTGGCAAAAACGTGCATAAAGAAACATTCAGTGCCGCAGGTATAGGAGATATGAGCGGTGATGTTTTTGGAAACGGCATGATATATGTAGACACCACACTGCTTAAAGCCGCATTCAACCATATAGAAATATTTATAGACCCGAATCCCGATGCGAAAATTTCTTTTAAAGAAAGAAAACGACTGTTTGACGAAGGTCTCACCTGGCAGCACTACAACAAAAAACTGCTTTCAAAAGGCGGATTTATAGCAGACAGAAACTCAAAAGCCATAAAACTGACCAAAGAAGCCAAGGAGTTTCTCAAAACCGACTTGAATGAGGCTTCGGGAGAAGAGCTTATAAAACTCATACTTCAAGCCGACGTTGACCTGCTATGGAACGGAGGCATAGGAACCTATGTTAAATCTCCAACCGAAACCAACGAAGATGTCGGAGATAGACTAAACGATGCTGTTAGAATAAATTCCGATCAATTGAGAGCCAAGATTATCGGTGAGGGCGGCAACTTAGGGATAACTCAAAAAGCCAGAATAGAATACGCCCTAAGAGGAGGCAAGATGAACACAGATGCTCTCGACAACTCTGCCGGCGTCGATATGTCCGACCATGAGGTTAATTTAAAGATACTTTTAAATCACCTCGTTAAAAAGGGCGTGCTGAAAGATTTTGACGAGAGAAACGCCATGCTTAAAGAGCTGACCGATGAGGTTACACAGAGGGTTTTAACCCACAATTATATGCAGAGTTTTGCCGTCAGTCTTGATGAGTATAGATCGCAGCAAGAACCCGATTTGTTTTTTGAACTCAATATGTTTTTAAGGAATAAAGGATTATTACACAAAGAAGACTACCCCTTCCCCGACAGAAAGGAATTGTCGCTAAGAATCTCTAAAAATATCGGATACACAAGACCTGAGATGTCGGTTATGCTGGCTCTCGATAAAATGTTTATATACGATGAACTATTAAAAAGCAAAGTATTCAGCGAAGACACCATAGAGCAGTATGCGACCATGTATTTTCCGCCCACGATACGCAAAAAGTATTCGGAATTCATACCTGAGCACAGATTAAGAAATGAGGTAGCCTTCACGTTTATGGTAAATCTGATAATAAACAACAACGGCGCCATTAGCTTGCTGAAAATCAATATGCTTACAGGGCAGGATTTTTCAACCATAATGAAGACTATGATATTTGCATACGATGTCCTTGACGTGCTTGCTTTAAGGGAAGAACTCTTCAGCTACGAACACAAAATACCGCAGAAAGAAATATACAGGTTATCTTTGGATATGTTCGATGCCATCAACTCAATGACGATAAACCAATTGTATCTGTTCGGCAAATCCGTTTCATTGGACATTAAAAAAGAAAACGAGGTTAAAAAATGGCTTGACGATTACTCCGCCTGCTGTATAGAAAATGGAATTTTCAAAGATAAGTATGCTGAAAAGGTGAAGGAATTAAGTGAAATAGTAGGTGCAAAAACGGCAAAGAAGATTGCCAAACTATATTTCCTTGACAACTTCATACCTGCATTTAATATTGCTGGCCTTTTGAATAAAAATCTTAAAGATGTGGTGGAGGCCATCGAAACAATCCATAAATATTTCGGTATAAACAAAATTATGGACTATATAAAGGGTATCTATATATCAAATGAATGGGATAGAATGGCACAATTCTCAATGATAAAAAATTATACACTTACCTACGTTATTCTTTCTACTAAGCTGATGAAAGAATTTAACGGCGACATTAATGCACTTATAGACAGCAATAAAGCGGATTATGATACCTATATTACCGAGTTAAATACAATTATGGGTATAAAATCCACAAACCTGCATCCTGCAATGCTGCTATACGACAAGCTGCAGAAAATTTTGAAATAAAAACAACAAATAAAAAACCCGTCCAAGCATCACTTAGCTTGGACGGGTTGATTGAACCTTCTAAAAGACTATCCTACAACAACAAGCTGATATCCGTCGTTTAGATATTTGACAACGGAAACATGATTATCCAAATCACCTATAATCGGCAAACCCTCTTTCTCTGCTGCATCCAAGCTGCCCGTTGCAATGGCGCAGCCTTTACATACGGCCGTAATAGCAGATTTTGTGGCTTTATAGAGAGAATTCAAAGAATGTGAGCTTTCTGACATCTTGGCCGGCACTTTTGTTGCATCCCCTTCCAAAATAACTCTAACATCGTAACCGTTGCTTCTTAAATCCTTAATATTTAAAAACAGATGGTACATTTTCATCGTTTCATCAGGATTCTCTACAACATAGAATAATATCTTCTTCATCTTTTATCTCCTCTACTTATCTTTATTTATCAAAATTAATTTCTTTAAATCCCTTGCCCGGAAACTCTTTTGCAAGTCTCATTTTGCCGCCTGCAAGAATTGTTTTTATTTCCCTGTCCGTTAAGTGGTAGGTAAGCGGTACGGAAACACCCTTTGTTTCGTCATACAGCATAACCTCGCCCTTATCATCAATCAAAGCCTTTCTTATGTTCGGCAGTTTTATCCTGTCGTTTTGATCAATCTTTTCATAATCATCGGGGTTTTTGAATATTAAAGGAACTATGCCGAAGTTAATCAAATTTGCCCTGTGAATCCTTTCTATTGCCTTTGCTATAACGGCTTTCACTCCGAGATACATCGGGCAAAGTGCCGCATGCTCACGTGAGGAACCCTGTCCGTAGTTGTCACCGCCTACGATAATATTCCAGACACCCATTTTTTTATTTTCCAAACACCTTGAAGCAAATGTTGGGTCTCTTTTTATAAACACATATTCGGAATATTTCGGTACATTTGATCTGTACTTCAACAAATCACCGGCGGGCATAATATCATCTGTTGTAATCTTATCTCCGAATTTACCCGTAACCTGCCCTATCAAGTCGGCCGGCATAGGCTCTCCGCCAGGAGGATCGACAATATTAGGTCCTTTGTATAATTCAACGCTACCTGCTTCTTGTTCGTCTGCCGGCGGCAGAAGCATACTATCGTCAATAATAAATTTCTCCGGTATATCTACTTTTGGATATTCAATTCCGAATTTTGTTTCCAAGTCTCTCGGATCTGTTATAACTCCGGTTAAAGCACAGGCAACAGCTGTTTCGGGGCTTACAAGATATATTTTAGCCGTTACAGTACCGCTTCTTCCGTAGAAGTTTCTGTTGTTCGTTCTAATTGAAATAGCGTTATTTCTCGGAGCCTGGCCTGCACCTATGCAGAATCCGCAAGCCGATTCAAGTACTCTTGCTCCGGATGCTATTATATTCGGCAATTCACCCTCTTCTGCAAGCATTCTGAAAACCTGTTTTGAGCCCGGGGCATAACCGAAGCTTATATTGGGATTAACCGTTCTCCCTTTAAGCAGCTTAGCAACGGTTTTTCCGTCTTTATATGATGAGTTTGTGCAGCTTCCTATCATAACCTGATCAACAGGAGTCCCTTCAATCTCTCTTATTTTAACAACATTATCCGGATTATGGGGCTGAGCTATCATAGGCTCCAACTCGTTTAGGTTTATCTCTATAATCTTATCGTATTTAGCATCCGAATCGGCTTCCAGCGGAATCCACTGTTCTCCCCTGCCCTGAGCTTCTAAAAATCTTTTTGTTTCTTGGTCTGAGGGGAAAACACTCGTCGTAACACCGAGTTCAGCGCCCATATTTGTAATTGTTCCTCTTTCTGGTACTGTTAATGTCTTGACACCCTCTCCGAAATATTCAGCTATCCATCCAACGTTGCCTTTTGTTGTAAGAATTTGCAGAACCTGCAAGATAATATCTTTTGCTGTAACCCAAGGGTTTAGTTTTCCCGTTAAGTTAATACCGACCACCTTAGGTGCCGGAAGATAAAAAGGTAAGCCGGCCATAGCAGAGGCTATATCAAGACCGCCTGCGCCGATGGCTATCATACCTATGCCGCCGCCTGTCGGTGTGTGGGAATCGGAGCCGAGCAGAGTTTTGCCTGGCTTACCCACCCTTTCGATGTGTACCTGATGACAGATACCGTTTCCTGCCTTTGATAAATAAAGGCCGTATTTCTTCGCGAATGTCTGCAAATAGGTGTGGTCGTCGGCGTCTTCAAATCCCATCTGAATCGTCTTATGGTCTATATAACTTACAGACACCTCCGTCTTAACTCTCGGAACACCCATTTGTTCGAATTGCAAATCTGCCATTGTGCCTGTTGCATCCTGTGTGAGAGTCTGGTCTATTTTTATACCTATCTCATCACCGGAAAACAGGTCTCCATCTACAAGGTGTTCCTGTAAAATCTTCTGAGCAACTGTTAAACCCATCTGGAACCTCCCTAAATTAAAAATTATTTGCTTTTTTACGCAAGAGTTTATATCATTTTAGGCGGTAAAAAGCAAAATTTTTTGAGGTGTTAAATATGGATAAAATAAGGGTATTGGTCGTTGACGACTCTTTAATCGCAAGAAAATATCTATCAAGGATTTTGGAAGAATCAGGTCAAATAGAAGTAATTGATACGGCAAAGAACGGTTTGGAGGCAGTTGAGAAGATAAAACAGCTGAAACCGGACGTCGTAACGATGGATATAGAAATGCCCAAAATGAACGGATTGGAGGCTTTGGGGATAGTAATGAAAGAAAACCCCACATCCGTTATTATGATAAGCACGCTGACAACCGATGGTGCAAAAGAAACCTTGGATGCGCTTAGACTCGGTGCCATAGATTATATTGCAAAAGACGACGTACTGTCATTTAAAACATCCGCTAAAGAATCCAAACAGCTGCTGATAGAAAAAATCGTTTCAGCAAAAGGAGCAAGGTTTTCACTAAGAAGAAGCGCAAGACTCACATCAAGAACACAGCAGACATCAGCGCAAAGAATCCTCGCCAAAGACGAAAAAGAAAGCTTTCAAGCACCCTCAAAAAGGGCAAAAAAAGCAGAAAAAACCGACATAAAGCTTGTGGCAATAGCTGCATCAACAGGCGGACCCGTATCCTTGGAAAAAGTATTTTCGAATCTGCCTCTTTTGAATGTTCCCGTATTAATAGTTCAGCATATGCCTAAAACATTCACAGGAGTGTTTTCAAAATCGCTCGATAAGGTATCAAAATTAACTGTCAGAGAAGCAAAAAACGGAGAAATTATTAAACCCGATATAGCCTATCTTGCACCCGG
>JALTDI010000280.1 GCA_027074255.1 Desulfurellales bacterium | reverse complement strand
ACAAATTTTATTCTCTTATCAACCAAATTTTCAGCCGATAATGCAGCTTTTTCAGGTCTGCTCGCTGCATCTTCAAGTATAAGTTTTACCAACTCACCGCAGGCATAAGGCTCCATTGAATTGGCAACTTTTATGCCCTCCCACTCTAGTCTGCCCCATGCAGCTATGGGTCCGGTTGTGGATAGATAAACACCGATAGGCAGAATATCCCCAGCATAAGAAATTGAACTAAAAAATATGATACTTAACATTAATGAAATAGCTTTTTTCATAGCGCACCTCTTGTTAATGTAATTTATCATCAACATTTACAATGCTATCTCTTTTCAATTATAATGTCAAGTTATTGTAGTATAAATATAACCTATTCTATTCTAAAAGAAATATAGATTTGCGCCTTTGCAGGAAATTTATTCAAGCTGTCTAAAAGATTGACAGGAATAGGGGAAGAATCTTTAATGATTTTCACAGCTGCCTTATCCAAACTGCTGTGCTTGGACGATTTAAGCAGATTCACATTCGTTATAATACCGGATTGTTTTATTATGAAGCTAACCTTTGCCCTGCCCTGCTCTTCATTATAAAGTGCATCTGTCGGGTAAAACTTATGCCTTGATATCCATAGAAATATGGCATTGAAATTATGAGATGAGATATTTACAATTCTGCTGATAGTATTCTTTTTTGCATGTACTATACCCTTAGTATTATTATTGCCTGTATTGGCGGCTCTTTTAATCTTGCAAACCGTAAAATCGTTGTTTCTTTTGAGCTGTACGGGTATTACATTATGTTTTTTATAATTAATATTCCTTTTTCTAAAATAATGACGAGCGGCTATAGCTGACGATTTATGTAATAACGTTCGTTTTTTGTGCTCCAAAAAGGCTTTTTTTTTCTTATGCTTAAGCTTTATGGGTAGAAAATTTGTTTGCAAACTCAAATAATTGCTTTTTTTAAAAAATGCGGCCTTGCTTAATTTTATATTTTTATGAGCTTTTCTATTGTGAGCCGATTCAACAATATAAACAGGAACAATGTTATTTCTCTGACTATATACAAACAGATGCGGGCTGTTGAACAAAAAAATAATGACCGCCGCCCCGTTAACAATAACAGAGGCGGCAGTGCTTAGTAATACGGTTTTAAAACTTATAGGAGACTGTGGCAAAAACACTTCTTGGTAATGTCGAATAGCCGTAAACCTCTTCATAAAATCTGTCAAAAATATTTTTCACGCTGACGGATGCCTGCAGGTTTTTGTTAAGTTTGTATATGCTTGTAAAATCAAAAACTGCATATTTTCCCGTCTGATAAGTGTGGGCATCATCATCGTATCTTTTGCCCACATATCTTCCGTTTAAGGTGCTCACAAGTTTATCTCTCAGCGTTTTATAGGTAATATATCCGTTTACCTCATACACGGGTATCCTTGCCGTTTGATCTTTCGTATCA
>JALTDI010000279.1 GCA_027074255.1 Desulfurellales bacterium | reverse complement strand
ATAGCCGGACATTTAGGATACGTCTATGTGGTTTTATTCAGCTTAATATTCGCACTCTTTGCTATAATAGCCGGAGTAGGTTTGTTTAAATATAAAAAATAGGAGGGAGATGTTAGTATGTTGTCAAAAAAGAAGAATGGTGCCAGATATGATTTGGTTTACCCGACTTACGGAGAGAGATTCTTCACAAATCCGATACCGAGATTGGATATGCCGGATGAAGGCATAGATCCGAGAGCAGCATATCAAATTGTTCACGATGAGCTGAACATCGATGGAAATCCTTCTTTAAATTTAGCATCTTTTGTTACAACATGGATGGAGGATGAGGCAAAACAGCTGATAATCGAAAATCTCAATAAAAATTTTGTGGATCAGGATGAATATCCTCAGACAGGCATAATTCAGGAGCGGGTAGTAAATATGCTTGCCAGACTCTGTAATGCTCAGGATGAAGATGAATATGTTGGAGCGGCTACGATAGGCTCGTCAGAGGCTATAATGCTCGGACTGCTGGCTCATAAATGGACTTATAGAAAAAAAATGGAAAAACTCGGCAAAGATTACAGCAAACCCAATATAGTGGTTGGAGCGGATGTCCACGTTGTTTGGGAAAAATTTGCGAAATATTTTGATGTTGAGCTACGTATGATACCAATGAAACATAATGATTATACACTTGATGTAGCCGATGTTAGAAATGCTGTTGATGAAAACACTATATGCGTTGGAGCTGTTTTAGGAACTACGTTCACAGGTCAGTTGGACCCTATTGAAAAAATAAACGACATGCTTTTGGAAGTCAAACAGACAAAAGGATGGGATATACCTATGCATGTCGATGCTGCAAGCGGCGGTTTTATCGTTCCTTTTTTGTATCCTGAGTTAAAATGGGATTTCAGGTTGTCGCAGGTTAGATCAATAAACATCTCAGGCCATAAATACGGCCTCGTGTTTCCAGGTGTGGGCTGGCTTCTTTTTAAGAACAAAACGGATTTGCCTGAGGATTTAATATTTTATGTTAACTATTTGGGCAGCGAAGAGGCGACATATACGCTGAATTTCTCAAAGGGAAGCTCTATGATTATTGCACAATACTATAACCTTCTTAGATTGGGCAAAAGCGGGTATAAACGTATTATGGGAAATGCTTTATCCAATGCCAGATATTTAGTAAGCAAGATGAAAAAAATAGATTTTTTTGAGTTAGTCAGCGAAGATATAAAACTGCCTATAATTGCGGCATCGATAAAACAAAATGCCGGTTTCGATGTTTTTGAACTATCTGCAAAATTAAGGCAGAGAGGATGGATTGTTCCCGCTTATAATTTACCTAAAAATGCAGAAGATGTTTGTATTTTAAGAATCGTCGTAAAGGAAAATTTCAGCAGGGATATGGCCGATATTTTGCTGAGTGACATAAAACTGTTTGCAGAAGAGTTAAAGGAAAACAGA
>JALTDI010000278.1 GCA_027074255.1 Desulfurellales bacterium | reverse complement strand
CTGCAATTTAATAAGCAAGGAGTGGTTATGTCGTTGTTAGTTTTGCTAAGACACGGTCAGTCAATATGGAACAAAGAAAATCTTTTCACAGGATGGGTTGATGTTCCTTTGAGCCAGGAAGGTATTATGGAAGCCATGATAGCGGGAGAGAAGTTAAAAAACATGTGCTTTGATGAGATTTACACATCCGTGCTAATAAGATCCATACAAACAGCCATGATAGCGCTAAGCAAGTCGGAATGCTCAAAAATGCCCGTCATTCAGCACAGCAAAGACGGCAGAATGACCGAATGGGCAGTAATACACAATGAATTGAAAATTACACCGGTTTTTGAATTCGAGGAATTAAACGAGAGATATTACGGTGATCTTCAAGGCAAAAACAAGAAGGAAACTGCCGAAAAATACGGAGAAGAAACGGTTCACAAATGGAGAAGAAGCTATGATATAAAACCGCCCAACGGAGAGTCTTTGAAAGATAACTATGAAAGAACCATACCGTTTTTTGAAAAAGTTATAATAGAAAAGCTTAAAAACAACAAAAATATACTTATCAGCGCCCATGGAAACAGCCTGAGGGCAATAGTAAAATACATAGATAATATATCAGATAAAGATATACCGAATTTCGAAATACCTACGGGGATTCCTATTTTGTATGATTTCAAAGATGGGCAATTTCTCAATAAAAAGGTTTTAAGATGAACAATAACTCAGAAAAATTCAAGAAAATTGCAGCAGCGAACGGCATTACGGTTAAAGAACTCAAAGAAGTAGAGGGAACGTTTGAGGATATGGGGTATAACTTTGAAGAATATTTCACAAAATCTGACGTATCTGTGGTTAAAGCCCTATCCGCAAATGCCAGCGAAGCAAGTGCGCTTATTGATATTTCGGACGAAGAAAAGTTGTCATGCATAATGGATGCAGAAAAATTAACAATACTGATAGATGAGAAAAAAATCTTTGATGATATGCATAGCGCTTATAAGGAGGCATATAAATCAAAAAGCACAGGTTATATGATATTTGTTTCACAGGAAAGCAAGACAGCCGACATTGAAAAACAGTTGATAAGCGGCGTTCAAGGTGCAAAAAAAATCGAATTTGTGATAGTTTAAATGAATGTGAAAGATACATACGCATTCAGATTAAGAAATAACAGTATAGAAAGTATAAAATATCCTGATTTTGTGCGTGAGGATGAACTGCTTGAAATAGAAGAACAAAAAAAAGCAGCCGTAAAAAATGTCGAGGCGTTTATTTCCAATAAACCGTATTTGAATATGCTTTTATGGGGAGAGCGCGGATGCGGAAAATCATCATTGATAAAAATGCTGTTATGGATATATAAAGATAAAAATTTAAGAATAGTTGAAATGCATCAAGACGGCATGGAAAACATATATTTCCTCTATGATAAAATTAGAAAAAACAGAGAATATTCATTTTTGATTTTCTTTGACGATATATCGTTTGATTATCAGGACGAAAGATACAGGAAATTCAAGTCTATCCTCGAAGGCGGTATTGAAGAAACACCTAAAAATGTAATGTTTACCGCCACGTCAAACAGGAGACATTTAACGCTTGATAAAGTTCTATCCACCGATGATTTGTACTCGCACGATGATATAAACGAACAGCTATCCCTTTTTGGCAGATTCGGCTTAATTCTCGGTTTTTACCCGCTCTCAAGGGACTCCTATTTGAATATAGCAGAACACTACATTCAAAAGTACGGTATAAAGGAAGAAAATTGGGAAAAAGAAGCGGAAAGCTATGCGATTGACAGGGGCGGTAGAAGCGGAAGAATAGCTAAACAATTTGCCATATATAAACATTTGAAGGAGGAAAATAATCCTTGAAGATTCTTGCAGTAGATCCGGGTTCAACATCTACGAAGATAGGTGTTTTGGTAAACGGAAATATAATAAAGATGACCGTCAATCATGATAGGGAGATAATAAACTCTTTTAAAAACATAATCGAACAAAAGGATATGAGACGGCAGATTATTGAAAATTTTTTGGATAAACACGGCTTGTCCGGCACTAAATTTGATGCAGTGGCCGGCAGAGGAGGATTAATAAAGCCCGTAACGGGTGGAGTTTATGAGGTAAACGAACCTATGATAAGGGATTTAAAGAAAGGAGTGAACGGACACCATGCATCCAATCTGGGAGGCATATTATCCTATGAACTTGCCAGGCGCTTCAAATGCCACGCATTTATTGTGGACCCTGTTGTTGTTGATGAAATGGATGATGTAGCAAGATTATCCGGATTTAAAGATATTGAGAGAAAAAGCATTTTTCATGCACTAAACCAAAAATCAGCAGCAAGAAAAGCAGCGTCCGTTATCGGCAGAAAATATAAAGATATTAATCTTGTGGTAGCACATATGGGAGGAGGCGTGTCCATAGGTCTGCATAAAAAAGGAAGAGTCGTTGACGTAAACAACGCATTAAACGGGGATGGCCCTTATGCTGTTGAACGAACGGGAGGCTTGCCTATTGGAGATACGGTTAAGCTTATTTTGGATAAAAAATACACACCGGATGAGCTTTTGGATATATTTTCCAAAAAAGGCGGTGTTTATTCCTATCTAAACAGTACGGATATGATAGAAATAGAAAAAAAAGTTAGGAATAACGACCGATACGCAGAATTAGTGGTTGAAGGTCTTGCATATCAGATTTCAAAAGAAATAGGCTCATTATCGGCTGCGGCCTGCGGAGACATAGACGCGATAGTTTTAACCGGAGGCCTTGCAAATAGCAGCTTAATTGTAAAAGGGATTTCAAAAAGGGTAGGCTTTATAGCCGATGTTTTGGTTTTTGCAGGCGAGTTCGAGCTTGAAGCGCTGATAGAAGCATCCGTCATGGCTCTTGAAAATAAAGAAGAAATACAAACATACAAATAAGGAGACAATATCATGAACATAGGCGATAACATAAAAAACATTATAAAAGAAAAGAATTCAGACTTGGATACACTGTCAAAAATTACGACAATAGATAAAAGCACTCTTGAAGATATTACGGAAAACAAAATACAGCCCATGGTATCGGATTTACTAAAAATAGCCTCTGCCCTTTCCGTGGATACAGCCAAACTTTTATATAATAAATCATTCGAGGAAAAAAAGGCTATGAAAACCAGCGCCGATGAACGGATAAGAGTTAAAAGAAAAGATAACCTTAAATACGAAAGCCTTGCCCCTTTTTATATAGGTAAGCATATGGAACCGTTTGCCGTGGAAATATATAAAACTAAAAATCCTGATTTTAGCAGACATAACGGAGAGGAATTTCATTATGTTCTTGAAGGAAAGATAAAGATTACCGTAGGAGAAGAAGTTTTTGTTTTGGAAAAAGATGATTCCTTGTACTTCGATTCGTCTCTGCCTCATTGTATCACTTCCATTACCGATGTATCCAAAGTTATAGCTGCCATATATAATCCCGGCTCAATGCTACAGGCTGTAAAGGGCAAAAAAATGAGAGATTTAATACACGCAGCAAAACTTTTGGATAAAAAAGATTTGGTATTGGTGTCCCCTGATTCATCGTCACTGAGTGCTGCCAATAAGGCCATAGAGGAGGGAATTATAGACAAAGCCTACCTCATAGGCTCGGAAAATAGAATTAAATCTATGTGTAAAGATACATTAATACATACAAATAAATATATTTTTGAATATGTTGAGGATAAAGAAGATTTACAAAAATACGAATTGAGCTGCTCGGAAAAAGGCGTTGATATTTTAAAACGCGGGCTTGCCCAAATGATAATGAAAGGAAAAATAAACACGGCAAACTTTTTAAAAGCCGTTTTAAATAGGCAAAAGGGAATCGGAACAGGAAGGAGACTTTCTTTGGTCAGCATATTTGAGCTTCCTAATCTTGACAGGCTGATATTTTTGACAGATCCGGGAATCAATCCCGAGCTGTTTCCGAACAACGATATACAAGCCAGCATAGATATTATAAAAAATGCTATTGACGTTGCAAAGAGCCTCGGAGTTATTAAACCAAAAGTTGCTCTTCTTGATGCCAATGAGGTCCCATCTAATAAAATTCCGTCAACTCTTTATGAAAAAGAAGTGTCAGAAATGGAGTGGGAAGATGCAGATGTATACGGCCCTTTGTCATACGACTTAGCTTTATATGAAGATGCCGTAAAGAAAAAAGGACTTAAAGAAAACCCGGTTGCCGGCAAAGCGGATATACTCGTTGTACCTCATATAGAAAGCGGGAATTTTCTCTATAAATCATGGGCTATGACTATGGGAGCTGAGGTAGCAAATATAGTGCTCGGTGCAAAAGCACCCCTGATAATAACGTCGCGCAGCGATAGCGATATGATAAAGTTCTTAACTATATGTTCCAGCGCAATTTACAGTGATTACATAAGCCGAAAACATTAAAAACCTACATATGTGCGCATTTTACATATTTCTTCTATATTTTCCTCCTACCTTGAAAAGAGTGTGAGTAATTTGACCGAGTGAGCAATATTTCACAACTTCCATCAACTCACTGAATATATTTTCATTTTCAAAAGCCGCTTTTTCAAGCCTTTGAAGATATTTTTGAGAATACGCTTTGTTTCTTAAATGGAAAAGATTTAGATTGTCAACCTGATGCTTTTTTTCATCCTCGCTCGACCTGCTGAGCTCCACAGGTTTCGACTCAACCTGCTCTTTTCCAACGAAGGTGTTTACACCTATAATAGGCAGCTCTCCGCTGTTTTTTAATCGCTCGTAGTATAGTGATTCTTCCTGTATTTTATTTCTTTGATACCTTGACTCCATTGCTCCGAGAACACCGCCCCTTTTGGATATGCTGTCGAAAACCTTTAACACCTCTTCTTCCACTAAGTCTGTCAACTCTTCAACAATATAAGAACCCTGCATTGGGTTTTCGTTTTTTGTCATTCCAAATTCTCTGTTGACTATCATTTGTATGGCCAAAGCCCTTCTTACGGACTCTTCGGTTGGTGTTGTTATGGCCTCGTCGTAAGCATTTGTATGAAGTGAGTTGCAATTATCATAAATAGCCGTCAATGCTTGCAGAGTAGTCCTTATGTCGTTAAAAGCAATCTCCATTGCATGGAGAGATCTGCCCGATGTCTGTATATGGTACTTTAACTTTTGGCTTCTTGTAGAGGCTTTGTACCTATGCTTCATTGCAATTGCCCAGATACGTCTTGCGACCCTGCCTATCACAGAATATTCTATATCCATTCCGTTTGAGAAAAAGAAAGACAGATTG
>JALTDI010000277.1 GCA_027074255.1 Desulfurellales bacterium | reverse complement strand
TGATTATATGATTAAACTTGCAGACAAGAAAAGGCGTTCTCAAAATAATGCCGTTCCCATAAAAGATAAGATTTCCAGACAAAACAGACGAATAATTCTTGATATATGCGGATTTCAGGAGGGGTTCAGTTCAATAAAATGGGTATCAATAAAAGCCCACAGCGGGATAAAGGGCAATGAAATTGCCGATAGATTGGCCAAAAAAGCAGCGAGGCAATTTATTTTATCTTATAAACGCGGTTAACACTCTATGTCGTATTTTTTAATTTTATACCTTAGCGATCTGAATGTAATTCCCAGCAATTTTGCTGCTTTTGTTTTATTTCCTTTTGCTTTTGAAACGGCTTCTGCGATAATCTTTTTTTCATAGTTTTCTATTTTCTCGTCGAGGTTTTCACCCTCCACCATATCGTTGTACTTAAAAGATTTTATGTATTCCGGTAAATCTTCGTAAGATATGCTGCCGCTGCTCATTATGGCAGCTTGTGTCAATATGTTTCTCAATTCTCTGACATTTCCCGGGAAATCGTAAACAAGCAGAGCTTTAAGTGCCTGGGATGTTATGGAGTAGTTTTTCGACTTGTCTATCTCGTTTAAAATGTGTTTGATTAAAAGCGGTATATCCTCCTTTCTGTTTCTCAAAGGCGGGATATGGATGACGAAACCTGATAATCTGTAAAATAGATCTTGTCTAAATCTCTTTTCCTCGACCAGATTGGTTAATGTTCTGTTCGTTGCCGATATAATTCTTACATCTACTTTTTTCGATATGTTTTCACCAAGCTTTCTCAGTTCAAAATCTTCAAGGAATCTGAGCATCTTTGATTGAAGTTCAAGAGGCATATCGCCTATCTCATCAAGAAACAGACTGCCGCCGTCGGCCTCTTCCAAAAGTCCTCTTTTGTGTGTAACCGCCCCGCTGAATGCCCCTTTTTTGTATCCGAAAAGCTCGCTTTCAAGCAAATTCTGCGGTATGGCGGCACAATTTATGGCTATAAATTTTCCCTTCCTTTTGCTTAAAGTGTGTATTATTTTAGCGCAGAGCTCCTTTCCCGTTCCGCTTTCTCCCTCTATCAAGACGGCTATATTTAAGTCTGCTACTTTTCTTATTTTGTTGTATGTCTCCTGCATCTCGTTGCTTATGCCCACCATGCCGTAAAATCCGTTTTTAATGTTTTTTATAGTGCTTTTTAATTCTTCGTTTTCCCTTTTTAATGCCACTTTTTCCAAAGCGTTCTCTATGGTTAAAGACAGTTCGTTTAATTTGAAGGGTTTGACAAGGTAGTCGAATGCACCGTTTTTCATTGCTCTAACGGCGCTTTGGGCGTCTTTTTCGTATGCGGTTATAATAATGACCTCACAGTATGGAAATAGTTCTTTTGCTTTTTTTATTGAATCTATACCGTTTGCATCGGGTAGTTTCGCATCAAGAAGCACAATGTCTATATCTTTAAATCTATTTATATTTTTG
>JALTDI010000276.1 GCA_027074255.1 Desulfurellales bacterium | reverse complement strand
ATTTAGGCTGGATAGGGATATTGCTGCCGGTGATACTGTTTTTCAAAAAGATAAAAAAATAACAAGAAGAATTTTAAATGCCCTAAAAGAAAATAACATTGAGTATGTTCCCATAAAAGAAAGCGACCTGAACAATAAATATTCGGCTTCTTTTGTTGAGATAGAGGATAAGGAAGCAGAAGGCGGCAGTTATGTGCTCCTGGGCGTAGGCAGCAAGCTCGACGCTGAGCTTTTGAGCGTAGTAAAGAAACACAATATAGAGTTTGATGTTATATATTCAAAGTATGACGATTATCTTATATTAAATACTGTTATAAGCGGCAGAGAGGTTTTAAGAAAGAAAAAGCTGCTGATAAGCGGCAGTGTCGAGGTCGATGACTTGGCAAAGATTTTCATACATACGCTTTTAAGACCGGGTGAGCATACCTCAATTGACGATGCCGATAAATTTTTCGGCAACCTGTTTTTTAATCCCGAGCGTTACGACCTTTCGTTAGAGGGAAGGATAAGGCTTAATGAGATATTCTCCAACGATATACCGCACGATGTTAGGATATTAACAAAAGATGATTTCATTGGAATAATAAATCAGATAATTCTCCTTGAAAACGACCTGGCTTCGCCGGACGATATGGACAGCTTATCCAACAGAAAGGTTAACCTTGTGGGTGTGCAGTTATATAAAGAGGTTAGAAGCGGCCTTTTAAGGATGCAGAGACTCATTAAAGACAAGATGATAATGAGGGATTTGGAAAACATTACACCTTATGATATTATAAACACGAAACCGGTTGCAACTGCTATAAAGGAATTTTTTGCCACAGGGCAGCTTTCTCAATTCCTCGATCAGACCAACATACTTTCTGAAATTTCACATAAAAGAAGATTGTCGGCCTTGGGAAGCGGTGGATTAACAAGAGAAAGAGCCGGATTTGAGGTGAGAGACGTTCATCCCACCCATTACGGGCGAATTTGTCCTATCGAAACGCCGGAAGGTCCCAATATTGGCTTGATTTCATCTCTCTCTGTTTATGCAAGAATAAATGAGTTCGGATTTATAGAGACACCTTACAGAATTGTCGAAAACGGGGTTGTAACGGATAAAATAGTTTATTTTAACGCATCAAACGAAAAGGGACATAGAATAGCTCAGGCTTCTGCTCCATTAAACAAAGACGGTTCTTTTAAGAACGATTATGTCTCTGCAAGATTTGACGGAGAGTTTTTGGTAGTTAAAAAGGATGATATAGATTTGATGGATATAGCTCCTAATCAAATTACATCCGTTGCGGCTGGATTGATTCCGTTTCTGGAACACGATGATGCCAACAGAGCTTTAATGGGTTCCAATATGCAAAGGCAAGCCGTTCCGTTAATGAGGTCAGAGGCTCCTTTTGTCGGGACGGGAATGGAATATACGGCTGCAAAATATTCAAGATACGCCATAGCAGCAAAAAGAGCCGGAAAGGTGATTAGGGTCGATGATAAGATATATATATCGTGCAGAACGGATGAAGGCTACGAGCTCGACGAATACCATCTGAAAAAATTCATGAGATCGAACCAGGATACTTGTTTTTCCCAAACACCTATTGTGAATGTCGGTGACTATGTGAAGGAAGGCCAGATAATAGCTGACGGACCTTCTATGGATAAAGGGGAACTTGCCCTTGGTAAAAATCTTGTTGTTGCTTTTGTACCCTGGAGAGGCTATAACTACGAAGACGGTGTTACCATATCGAGACGTGTTGTGGAAGAGGATTTATTCACATCCATACATATTAAGGAATTCAGTGTTTATGCAAGAGATACGAAATTTGGCCCTGAAGAGATTACCTCTGATGTTCCGAACGCATCGAGTGAAACACTTAAAAATCTCGATAAAAACGGCATTGTAAGGGTGGGTGCTTATGTTAAGCCGGGTGATATACTTGTGGGAAAGGTTACACCGAAGGCAGAGACGCACTACTCACCGGAAGAAAAATTATTAAGAGCCATATTCGGAGAAAAGGCAACAAACGTTTCGGATTCGTCTTTGAGAGTACCGCCCGATACAAATGGCATTGTTTTGGATGTTCAGATATTAAGGAGAAGGGGAGTAGCTAAAAATCCGAGAGAAAAGGAAATACTTGAAGTAGAAAAAGCTAAATTGGACAAAGAATTAAAGGGAAAATTATTGGCTTTAAAGGATTTGAAACTTAATCATTTAAAAGAAAGTGTTGTCGGGGTTAAGCTGACAAAAGATATGAAATTGGGCGGAAAAAGCTTTAAAAAGGGGCACACGGTAACAGAAAAAGATGCAGCCGGCTTAAAGGAAAAAGAATTGATTAAAATTTTACCTGCAAAATTTGATCTGGATGCCTTTGAAGAACACTACAAACGAATAGAAAGCTCCATAAAAAATTACCATGATGATAAAATTAAGAATCTTGAAAGGGATAACGAACTTCCGCCTGGTGTTATGTCAACTGTCAATGTTTATATAGCAACAAAGAGAAAATTGTCAGTCGGAGATAAAATGAGCGGAAGACACGGTAATAAAGGTGTTGTGTCGAGAATATTGCCTGCTCAGGATTTGCCGTTTTTGGAAAACGGAGAACCCGTTGACATAGTATTAAATCCCCTTGGCGTTCCTTCCAGGATGAATATAGGTCAGATTATGGAGACCCACCTCGGCTGGCTTAGTGTCGGTCTGGGTAAAAAGATAGATTTAATGATAAAAGAGGGTAAAAAAGATCTGCTTAGAAATTTCCTCGGTAGTATTTTTAACTCCAAGGAAGGTAAAAAAATAATAGATTCCCTAAGCGACGAAGAACTGGATAAGTATGCCGAAGAATGGACAAAAGGCGTACATTTTGCAAACCCCGTTTTTGAGGGCGCCAAGGAAAAAGATATAGAGTATTTAAAAAGTCTTACCAACATCAAGGTTTTGAAAAGCAGGCTTTTTGACGGTGTAACGGGTGAAGAGTTTTTGGAACCCGTAACGGTAGGCGTAATGTATGTCATAAAGCTGCACCACCTTGTTGATGACAAGGTGCACGCAAGGAGCGTCGGTCCGTATTCGCTTGTTACACAGCAGCCTCTTGGGGGGAAAGCGCAATTCGGAGGACAGCGGTTCGGAGAGATGGAGGTGTGGTCTTTGGAGGGCTACGGAGCAAGCTATGCCTTGCAGGAAATGCTCACCATAAAATCCGACGATGTCGGAGGAAGAAATAAGGCATATGAAGCGATAGTGAAAGGGAAGCATATCCCCTTGGGTGGAGTTCCTGAATCATTTAATGTACTGGTTAAGGAAATGCAGGCGCTATGTCTGGATGTTGAACTTCTTAAAGATATAAGAAGGAAATAGGGGGGAGCAATATAGATGTTTACTGTACTTAAAAGCAAACCGAAGTCCTCTAAGGATTTTGATGCTATAAGGGTTAAACTGGCAGCTCCGGAGAAAATAAGGCAGTGGAGTTACGGAGAGGTAAAGAAAGCGGAAACCATCAATTATAGGACATTTAAGCCTGAAAGAGATGGTCTTTTTTGCGCAAAAATATTCGGTCCGATAAAGGATTATGAGTGTTTGTGCGGTAAGTATAAGAGGATTAAATATAAAGGAATCGTATGCGAGAAATGCGGCGTTGAGGTTACCGAGTCCAAGGTGAGAAGGGAAAGAATGGGGCATATAGAATTGGCAACGCCTGTAAGCCATATATGGTATTTGCGCTCAGTCCCCAGTATCATGGCCTCTCTGCTGGATGTCAAATTAAAGGATCTTGAAAGAGTTATATATTATGAAGCATACGTAGTTGTTGAAAGTGAAGTTGACGAATTGCCCGTTAAAACCGTATTGAACGAGGGTGCATATAGATCTGCTGTTGAGCAGTACGGCATAAGGTTTATTGCGGAGATGGGTGCCTCTGCTATTCAAAAGCTCTTAAAAAAGCTTGATTTGGATGTTTTGATAATTGAATTGAGAGATGAGCTTGAAGCTACAAAATCCGAGGCCAAAAAGAAAAAAATATCAAAAAGAATGAGACTTACTGAGCAGTTCAAAAGAAGCGGCAATAAACCGGAATGGATGATATTGGAAGTATTACCGGTTTTGCCGCCGGATTTGAGACCTCTTGTTTCTCTTGAAGGCGGACGATTTGCATCGAGTGATTTGAACGATTTATACAGACGTGTTATTAATAGAAATAACAGACTAAAAAGATTGATGGAGCTTGGGGCACCGTCCATTATAGTAAGAAATGAAAAAAGAATGCTCCAGGAAGCGGTCGATGCCTTAATAGATAACGGAAGAAGAAAACAGGTCGTTAGAGCCTCTAACAACAGGCCTTTAAAGTCATTGAGCGAATCAATAAAGGGCAAAGAAGGGCGTTTCAGAAGAAACCTGCTTGGCAAAAGAGTTGATTATTCAAGCCGCTCGGTTATCGTTGCCGGACCCGAGCTTAGGATGGATCAGTGCGGTTTGCCTAAAATTATGGCTTTGGAGCTTTTCAAGCCTTTTATTTATAATAAATTGATTGAGGAAGGATACGCTGCAACGGTGAAATCCGCCAAAAAAATGGTGGAAAGAAAAGAATCCGAGGTTTGGAACATTCTTGAGGAAATCGTTAAAGAACACCCGGTTTTACTTAATAGAGCTCCTACGCTCCATAGATTGTCTATTCAGGCCTTTCATCCTGTTTTGACAGACGAAAAAGCAATAAGACTCCACCCGCTGGTTTGTGCCGCTTTTAATGCCGATTTTGACGGAGATCAGATGGCTATCCATGTGCCTCTAAGCATCGAAGCGCGGCTTGAATCGGAGGTCATAATGCTTTCAACGGAAAACGTTATCTCTCCTGCACACGGCAGCCCCATAGCCATGCCAAGCCAGGATATGGTTTTGGGTATATACTATATGACCAAGCCGAAGGATAATCAGCCGGGCGAGGGAATGATATTCGCAAATATGGAAGAAGCAAGGATAGCTTATGAAAACAAGGTTTGCTCCCTAAATGCCAAGGTGAATTTAAGGATAGATAATGAAATAATAGACACCACCGTAGGAAGAATACTTTTTTACGATATAGTGCCTAATGAAATTCCCTTAAAAAGCGTAAATAAAACATTTAATAAAAAAGAGCTTAATAAATTCATTTTGTATATGTATAGGAACTATGATTTGCCCACTATTGTTAAATTTTTGGATGATATAAAAAATCTCGGCTTTGAAATGGCTAATAGAGCTGGAGTTTCCATATCCATTGAGGATATGATAGTGCCTCAGGAAAAGGCCGAGATTATTAAAAAGGCAGAAAAAGAGATTAGAAAAATTCAGGATCAAT
>JALTDI010000275.1 GCA_027074255.1 Desulfurellales bacterium | reverse complement strand
CCATTGATGTTTTGGGGTTATTAGGTTTCATAGTATCTATAAAATTCCTAAAACTCCGCATTATACCTCTTTTGCCTATAATAGGACTGGGTCTGATGGCATTTAAGGCTGCAAATCGCTCTATCATGTTTCTTGCTCCGTTTGCAGGCGTTGGCATAGGATTTTTTGTAGACTGGTTCGTAAGCTATTTGAAAACATCTAAAAAGGTGAATGACCCAACGCCGCTTGCTGTGAGTATTGCTGCAAGTGCCGTTATTATATTCGGATTATCAAAAATCAGCGCCATAAATTTTGTTCCGCAGCCCTCCATTGCTGCCGACATCGTCAATTCTTTCGTTAACATAAAACATAAAATAAAAAAAGCTAATGTGGTGAGCTGGTGGGATTACGGTTATGCCATTGAGGATATAGACTCTTTTGCAACGTATCAGGACGGAGGAGCACACGGAGGAGCAAGGACGTACTTCATAGCCCGAGCCTTTTCCACCGATAATCAGTCTCAGTTTTACAATACGATATCATACATAGACAGATTCGGCATAAAAAGCATCGATAATTCAATCAAAAAAGGCAATAAAGTAACAGCCGTGGTGGATAATGTTATAACATACAGCAAACCCATTCAGCATAAGGATAATTACCTGCTGTTTACAAGGGATATGATATCGAAATTCGGCGCTATAACATATCTCGGCACATGGAATTTTAAGCTAAAAAAGAGCTTTCCTATGGGCTACCAGATGCTAAGCTGCAACCGATTCAGCAAGGATGTATTAGGCTGTTATAATGTGTCTTTTGACTTAAATAAAGGGCTTATCAACGGCAAAATACCGCTTAAAAGGATAATATTCGTATCGAACGGCCTTATAAGATTAAAAAAGGATTTCAATGTGAAAAAAGGCCCTACTTTGGAGCTGATTTTGAGAAACAACGCCCTTGTTTACGCCCTGTTATGCGACGAAAGAACCTATAAAACCAATTTTAACCAAATATATCTTTTGGGAAACTACAACAAAAAATATTTCAGGGAGGTGTATAACAATTTCCCGTCGGCAAGAATGTTTAAAATATTGCAGTAGATCAAAGACTTTATAAGTAGTATGAAGGGTATATACTAAAATTTTAGGAGTCAAAAATGGAATGGCGCTGGAAGAATGAAAATAAAATTTTTGGAATAGGCAAAAGCTTCGTGATTGCCCCTCCGTGGGTCGAAACCGAAAAAGAAAAGATAACTTTTGTGGCAGGCGACTCTTTTGGAACAGGGGTTCATGAAACTACGGTAAGCTGTATAGAACTAATGGAAAACTTGCAGCTGGAAAATAAGGAAGTGCTTGATATAGGTGCCGGAAGCGGCATATTGTCCATTGCGGCATTGAAGCTCGGTGCAAAAAAAGCGGTTGGATTTGATATTAAAGAAACGGCTGTGAAGGAGTGTATAGATAACGGAAGATTGAACAATGTGAACAATCTTGAATGCTTTAAAGC
>JALTDI010000274.1 GCA_027074255.1 Desulfurellales bacterium | reverse complement strand
CCGTTAAAATATATCCTGTCATCCACGTCACCCTTATCTCTTATGGCAATGCCGTCAGCCTTTTCCTTTGATATGCCGATTATGGTGTTATTGTAAAATACCTTATTTGCTGCGTTTGTCTGAATCGCTCCTCCGTCAACCAAAATGATGTCTGGCAGCTTTTTATTGCCGTTGAGAAGCAGTTTTTTATGTCTTCTCAACACCTCTTCCATTGCTTCTTTCTCAAATTTGGTCTTCAATGAGAATCTTCTGTACATATCTTTTTCAAATCCGTTTAACGAATATCTGATAACACCGCCAACCACATTTTCAAACCCGGTATGGGATATGTCTGCTACGTCTATTGCATAAGGCATTTTATCCATATCGAAAGAATCTTTCAGTTTATTGAACATTTCCAAGTTGTTTTTTAAGCTTTTGGAATGTGTTTCTATGAGTATTGAGGCATTTTTTTCAGCAAGATTCAATAATGCTTTTTTATGTCCCTTTTTTGGTGTCGCTATATGCGGCTTTGTTCCGTATGCGCCAATTGCCTTCGATAATGCATCCGTATCTTTAATCCCGTCAACAAGAATCATATCGGGTATTATCTGACCCGACGAATAGTACTGCATTATAAAGCTTTCCTTTTCCTCTGCGTCGAACTTGCTGTCATAGAAGAAATAACTCCTGTTTCCGACCATATTTGAGAAACGTATATTAATGATATATGCGCATACAACGATGTCTTTCGTTTTAAAGGCAATTACATCGATAAAATTCCCTTCCACGTCGCTCACGTTTTGTTTGTTTTCCAATATTTCCATAGCTTTTAATCTGTCTCTTATCTCTATTGCTTTTTCAAAATCTTCGTTTTTTATGCTTACGTCAAGCTCTTTTTTAAGTTTAATCTTTAAAGGTCTGGGATTAGTAAGAATATTTTTTATCTCGTCAATCATTTTTAGATATTCTTTTCTTTCTATATATCCTGTGCATGGGGCTGAGCATTTTCCCATTTGATAATAGATACAGGGCGCGGCAGCTCCCTGACAGCTTTTGTCGTTTTTTTGAGCTATTTTGTATGAGGATTTGAGCAGCTTTATCAGTTTTTTCAGCTTATCGGCGGGTGTAACCGGGCCGAAGTAGAAATCTTTTTTGTTTTTAATTCTCCTTGACACAAACAGACGAGGGAATTTTTCGCCGAAACTGATACGCAGATAAGGATAGCTTTTGTCGTCCCTTAGAATAACGTTATAAGGAGGCCGATATTCTTTTATTAGATTTGACTCAAGCAGGAGAGCCTCCAATTCGCTTGATGTGACAATCGTCTCTATGGATTTTGCCTCTTTCACCATGGATGATTTGAAAATGTCCAATCTTTCTATCGACAGATAGTTTTTTATTCTTTTTTTTAAGTTTTTTGCTTTTCCTATGTATAGTATTTCATCTTCAAAGGAGCGGATTATATATACTCCCGGCTCCTGCGGTATATCGCTTATCAGGTTTTTATCTGAAAATATGTCGATTATTCCGCTCATTTAAAGAATACACAAAGCCAATAAGCCGGTTTTGAGGTGTATGTTATCCGATGTTTTTTGTGCGGTTCTATCATTATAAAATCATTCTTTTTGAGGGACACCTTATAGTTTTCAAACTCAATCACAGCGTTTCCCTCAACAAGCAGCACAAATTCATATTCTTCCTGATCATACCAAAATCCCTGAGGCGATATCTGCCCGTTCGATACAATACGCTCTATTTTTATGTTTTTGTTGGAATAGATTGTTTTGAGTATCTCTTCTGATGCAGATGGCTCTAAGTCTTGCATTATATTGTTTTTCATATTATTATTTTACACAAAGGAACATTGAAAGTAAATATTAGTTATTGACAAAGGGTGCATATTTTATATTCTTTCTTAAAAAGGAGGGTGCTGTATGAAATTTCCCGAAATGAGAGCGAGAAGACTAAGAAGAAGTAAAAATATAAGAGATATGGTTGCACAAACCATGCTGCGAACAGACGATTTTGTTTATCCCATATTTGTCAGAGAGGGCAAAAACATAAAAAACCCCATAAACTCTATGCCCGGCATATACCAATTATCCATAGATGAAGCCATAAAAGAAGCCAAAGATGCATACGGTCTCGGCGTCAAGTCCGTTATACTCTTTGGAATACCCGAGCACAAAGACGATAAGGGCAGCGAGGCTTACAGCGAAAGCGGCGTAATAGCAAGGGCTATAAATGAAATGAAATCAGCCCTACCCGAGCTTGTAGTTATAGCCGATGCCTGCTTCTGCGAATATACGTCGCACGGCCACTGCGGTATATTGAACAAAGAGGGTGAGCTGCTCAATGACCCGACGCTTGAAATGCTGAAAGAAGAGGCCTATGTTTATGCCAAGATGGGGGCAGATATAATAGCCCCAAGCGGTATGATTGACGGTATGGTCAAAGCCATAAGGGAGTCGCTGGATGAAAACGGTTTCTCCGATAAAGCGATAATGTCCTACTCGGTCAAATATTCGTCTGCATATTACGGCCCTTTTAGAGACGCTGCACAATCCGCTCCGGCTTTCGGCGACAGAAAAAGCTATCAAATGGATTATAGGAATTCAGATGAAGCCATAAAGGAGTGTATGCTTGATATTGAAGAGGGGGCTGACTATTTAATGGTTAAACCCGCTTTGTCCTATCTCGATGTTATAGAGAGGGTAAAAAATGAATTTCCGTATATGCCTCTCGCGGCCTATAATGTGAGCGGCGAATATTCCATGGTAAAGGCTGCAGCAAAAATGGGGTGGATTGATGAAAAACCTTTGATGGTCGAGATGCTGACCTCAATTAAAAGGGCAGGGGCGGATATAATTTTAACCTATTTCGCAAAAGACATTGCGAGAATGATCGGAGCATAGATATGAAAAGAATTCTTGTCTGTGATGATAGTGATTTTGTCAGAAAATTTATCAAAAGAGAGCTTGAGGGCTTTTATGAAATGGAGATATTTACAGATGGGCTGGCAGCCTATGAGTTTTTAAAGCACGATAAAGATTTTGATTTTGCCGTGATAGACGGCGAAATGCCCAACATGAACGGGTGGGAGCTTATCAGGAAAATGAAGGGAGACTTAGAGCTTGAACGTCTGCCGTCTGTTATATTAACGGCGAGCGACGATGACTACTTTAAGGGTCTGGCGTTTGATTTGGGCGTGTTTGATTATATGAAAAAACCGTTTAAATCAGGAGATTTGCTCAAATATCTAAACAGTTTTTTTAAGGGCAACATAAATAAGGGTGTTGTCCTTGTTGTTGAGGATTCAAAGCTTCAAAATCATACCATATCGCAGCAGCTCAATTTGAAGCACATAAAACCTATAAGCGTTTACAGCGGAGAAGAAGCCATAGAGACATTATTAAAGGGAGAGACGGTTGATACAATCTTATTGGATTTGCACCTATCCGGTGCGAGTGGGTTTCAGATTGCAAAGGCGCTGAAGAAGGATTCTCGTTACGGATATATACCTATTATAGGAATCACTGCGGCTTCGGATAGGGTTAGAACGGAAATGATGAAAGAGGCTTTTGAAAGCGGAGTGGATGATTTCATATCCAAGCCGTATAATATAATTGAGTTTTCTGCAAGGATAATGGCTGGAATAAAGAGAGGCAAACTGGTCAGGAAATTTAAAGAAGAATCCGAACTTGATTATTTGACAAAACTTTACAATAGAAGGACGCTGTTCAGAATGCTTAATCACCTTTTTTCTTCCTCTCTCAGATATAAAAATAAGCTGTCTTTTTTAATGATAGATATAGACCATTTTAAGACTGTTAATGATACATACGGACATTTTATGGGTGATGAGGTGTTAAAAAGCTTGGCTCATACATTGGTTTCGTCGATAAGAAACTCCGATATATCCGGGAGATTCGGGGGAGAAGAATTTTGTGTAATTTTGCCTCATACCGACATTAACAATGCATCGATTGCCGCTGAAAAGATAAGAAAAAACGTTGAGAAGGAAACAATAAAAATCGACAATCAAGAAATAAGCATAACAATCTCGATAGGTGTATCATCTATGCAGGGCGGTGACAATATAGATACCTTTATAAAGAGAGCGGACGATGCCCTTTATGAGGCAAAAGAGTCAGGTAGAAACAGAGTATGCTATTATGACAAAGAAAGAGGTATCGCTGCTTTTAACAAATAGACTCTATCCTGTTATTTCAACTATTGCCTCGTTTATATATTCAATAACATCAGACGGCGTTATACTTTCATAACTTAGTCCGTCGTTATATGCGATATCCGCCGAAAGTCCGTGAAGAAATACGCCGTTAACAGCAGCTTGAACAGTATCATACCCCTGTGCTAAGAATGAGCCTATAATGCCGCTTAAAACATCGCCGCTTCCTCCCGTTGAAAGCCCAGGGTTTCCTGTGGTATTTATAAATGTTTTACCCTCGGGTGTTGTTATCGTTGTATCGGCCGTTTTTAAGACCAAAATAACGTTATATTCAATAGCAAATTCCTTTATAATCTCAAGCCTGTTGTTCATTATCTCTTTTACCGGCAGGTTTATGAGTCTTGAAAACTCCTTTGGGTGCGGCGTTAGAATCGTAGGGTATTTTCTCGCCTTTAATAACTCCACGTTTTTTGCAAGGCAATTTATACCGTCTGCGTCGATTAGCAGCGGTTTTCCTATTTTGAGCATATATTTTGTTAATTTTTCCGTTGCTTCGTTTACGCCGAGACCCATGCCGAATACAGCTGCATCCTTAGCTTCGGAAAACTCCACTATTGTATCAAGCGATTTTTCGCCGAACATTCCATCGTCGGATTCAACAGGAAAACTCATAGCTTCAAGTATGTTAGACTCAAATGCCGTATTTATAGTATCGGGAATCACAGCACTTACCAATCCTGCGCCTGCCCTTATAGCAGCTTTTGATGCCATAATGATGGCTCCTGATTTTCCAGTCGAGCCGCCCACAACGGCGAGATGACCGTACATACCTTTGTGAGAATTTTGTTCTTTCAGGCGTATGATTACGTCGTTTTTGTCTATGGAATAAAAATCTGCATCGAATTCGTCAATAATATACTTAGGTGTTGTTATGTCCACGACTTCAACTTCTCCTGAAAATTCCCTGCCCGGATATAAAAAATGCCCCGGCTTGGCAAGAGCAAATGTGGGTGTTAAGTCAGCTTCGACGGCAATGCCCATTATTTTGCCCGTATCGGCTTTTATGCCTGAGGGTATATCAACACTCACGATAAATGCGTCAGATTCGTTTATAAGTTCTATGGCTTTTTTAAACAAACCCTCAATTTCGCGAGATAGACCTATGCCGAATATCCC
>JALTDI010000273.1 GCA_027074255.1 Desulfurellales bacterium | reverse complement strand
TTTTGGCTCTTCGCGGATTAGTGTGAAAAAACGTGCCCAGTTCATTTTTTACGAGACATTCTCCGTCAAATAGTATAATTAAAAATGGGAAAAACTACTTATAGGAGGATTTCCCATGAAACTGTTACCGTACATAATAAATTTTGTAAAGGATGCATCTAAGGCCGTGAAACGTATCAGCAATATAGAATTCAAAGAAGTCATAGATAGTACACTCACCGAATTGTTGGGTATTCCGACCTTACTTGTAACAATGTATTCCCTTCGACGAGAAGGCGATCAAGACGTATTGCATCTCTGGTGCAGTCATCGAGAGGACGTTGCCGTGTGTCCTCATTGTGGCTGTATTTCAATGAATGTACACCAAGAGGAAAATCGATGCATCCGACACTTAGATGTGTGGGGCAGAAAGACTTTTTTGCACTTTTTGTCTCGCCGTTTCAGATGTGAAGATTGCAATAAAATTTTCACTGAACAATTGTCTTTTGTAGATTCCCATCGCAGGCAATCATGTGCCTTTGAGATGCATGTCTATCAATCCTGTCTTGCAGCAACCTGTAAATCGGTTGCCACACATGAGATGCTTAGCTACTCCACGGTTAAAGAGATATTCAATCGCCTTGCGGCATTGAAAACGAAGTCGATTACTTGCAACACAATCAAAGTACTCGGAATAGATGAGATTTCCCTCAAAAAACGTCATAGACAATTTGTTCTTGTTATTTCAGATATTTCCAGAAAATGTGTTCTTGTAGTCTTGCCTGACAGGGAGAAAAAAACATTAGAAACCTGGATTGAATCGTTGAGCCCCAAAACCCGAAAGTCAATCCGTTTTGTTTCCATAGATATGTGGAAACCTTATTATCAAGCTGCTCGTAGTAAGCTCCCCCATGCCAAAGTAGTCGTTGATCGCTTCCATGTGATGAAACAACTCAATATGCGCCTGACAAAACTTCGTACAACATATCAGAAGCAGTGTACACCCGAAACCCAAAAATTACTCAAAGGCAGCCGTTGGATTTTGGTACGCAATCGATCTGAATTATCAAAAAAGCAGGAAGAGCAGTTAATACTGATATTACAAGCGTGTCCGGAACTTAGTCCTTTGTATTTGCTCAAGGAAGAATATCGTACAATTTTTGAAAAAATTAAATGCAGGGATAAAGCTGCCCGATTTCTTGATGCGTGGTGTCGAAAAGCCAAGCGGACGGGCAATAAATTTATTGGAAAATTTGTTAATACTTTTAAAAACTGGCGAGATCAAATTCTTAATTATTTTATCGAACGAATTACCAACGGGTTTGTAGAAGGTACCAATAATGCTCTGAGAGTAATAACACGCATGGCTTACGGATATCGAAATTTTGGCAATTTCAAACTACGGGTACTCGCAGGATTAGGTGATTTTCACACTAATCCGCGATGAGCCAAAAAATTTAAATACGAAAGGCAAAAAGCATATTAAATTTACGTGCTGTTTCATATAACTGCCATGAGGCGGATCTGAAC
>JALTDI010000272.1 GCA_027074255.1 Desulfurellales bacterium | reverse complement strand
AAAAAATGCGCTCAATAAACTTAAAAATATCAAAGGTCTTGTTATAGATTTAAGAAACAACCCGGGCGGGCTTTTGCAGGAAGCAATAGGAGTCAGCGATTTGTTTGTCAAACAGGGCGTTATCGTTTCTATAAGAGGACGCAATAAAGACGACACGCAATATTTTTATGCAAATGACGACGGCAGCGAGCCTGCATATCCGATAGTCGTTTTGATAAATTCGGGTACGGCATCAGCCGCCGAAATAGTATCGGGCTGTTTAAAAGACGATAAAAGAGCCATAATAATGGGTGTAAGAAGTTTCGGCAAAGGCAGCGTTCAGTCGATAATTCCCCTATCGGACGGCTCGGCTTTGAGGCTTACAACGGCAAGATACTATACACCGAATAACAAAAGCATTCAGGCTGTGGGTATTGAGCCGGACGTTGTTGTGCAGCAGGCAAAAATAACAGAAGAAGAAAACCAATATACTCTTAGAGAACAAGACCTTGAACATCACTTAAAAGGCCCATCCTCAGCAAATAAGGCTGAATACAGCAAGCAGGATATAGAAAAAATGCTCAAAAATGACTATCAGTTATTGAGGGCTGTGCAGCTTACAAAAGCATTAATAAAGGCCGAAAATATAGTATGTCGAAGAAAATAATTCTTGTTTTCCTTGTCTTTTTCGCTTTTTCAGCTTCTTTTGCAAACTCGGCCACTTCAACTTGGATTTTAAGAAAGAAACTGTCTATAATTATAGACGATATGGGATACAACAAGGCTCTGTCCTATAGGTTTTTATCTTTAAATCTCCCTCTTGCCTATTCATTTCTACCGGATGCTCCGTATACTACTGAGCTTTCCAATCTGTTTGATAAAAAAGGCTACACGGTGATGATACATATGCCCTCTGAGCCGCTTGATTATCCCAAAGACAATCCCGGCAAAAATGCTATCTATGTCAATACACCAAAAAAAAGAACGATGTTTCTTCTTAATAGGGCATATAAAAAAATACCGGCCGCAATCGGGTTAAACAACCACATGGGCTCAAAAATTCTGCTGAATAAAAGGCATCTGGACTATATAATGGAATTTTTAAAACGCAACCATCTTTTTTTTATCGACAGCGCAACCGTAAAAAACAGTCTCGGCTGCAAGGAGGCGGAACGATACGGTGTGCTGTGCGCCAAAAGGGTGGTGTTCCTTGATGATAAAAACAATGTCAGATACATTGAACATCAGCTTAATACGGCTTTAAAGATGCTTGAAAAAAAAGACAGTGTCGTTGCCATAGGTCACTGCCGTATAGATACATACAGGGCGCTTAAAATTATGTCTGCCAAATTAAAACCATACCTTGTTAACGTGGAATATGTTATAAAATGATACTTTCCTTCGATACCTCTTGCGACGATACATCTGTTTCCTGCTTCAAAAATAACAAGACCTATTCCAACATCATCTCCTCTCAAAACGAAATACATAGAAAATTCGGCGGCATTATGCCTGAAATGGCTGCAAGAAAACATA
>JALTDI010000271.1 GCA_027074255.1 Desulfurellales bacterium | reverse complement strand
CTTATTGCAGGCAAAAGCAAGATTTCTTGCTCCGATAGCATTGACTTTGAAGGCGTTCACATAATCAACCTCGGCTTTATCCACAAAATTATAGGCTGCGCAGTTTATAACAACATCGGGTTTTATACTTTCAAACACATTAAGAACTTGGCTTAAATTTGAAATATCGCATTCTTTGCTTCCGACACTTTCCCACTCAACCTTTTCTCCACTCAACGACTTAACCAATCCGCCACTCAACCATTTTATAAATTCCCTTCCAAGCTGTCCGTTCTTGCCAATAATCAAGTATTTCATTTTATTCCATCTCTTTATTAGTCAATCGATTCTTCAAGGTTTTCTATCATTTCTTCAATTTCCCATATTGTGATGACCTTAATATCTGCTCTTAATTGCGGCTGTCTTCCACCATAAACAACCGCACCGCCCCAAGGCGTGTGATTGTATATTTTAAAAAACTTTTTTATGCCTTTGAAATATTCATTTGTTACGGTGGCACCCGCCTTAACCTCTATCGGAAACAAATCCCTTCCGATCTCGTATATTATGTCAACCTCGCTGCCTTTGCTGTCACGATAGAAGTATAGATTGTTCCTTTTGCCTCTATTGAACCTGTATTTAAGAATTTCCACTAAAACAAGATTCTCAAAAAGATTGCCCCTTAAAGGGTCTCTTGATACATGTTTTTCATTTTCAAGCCCAAGCAGGTAACTTGCAAGCCCCACATCATAGAAATACAGCTTAGGTGATTTTATCAGCCTTTTTGAAACATTTCCGTGCCACGGTTTTAGCAAAAATACAATATAACTTGCTTCAAGCAAACTTATCCAAGACCTCACGGTTGTGTGAGATACACCGACATCGTTTGCAAGGCTTTGCAAATTGAGTATCTGTCCTATTCTGCCGGCGCACAACTTCAAAAATTTTTCAAAGAGACTCAAATCCTTTATTGCCGCAAGCTGCCTTAAATCACGCTCCACGTATGTAACAAGATAATCTCCCAAAGCCTGTGTCGGGTTCAATGACAAATCATAGATACGCGGGTAAAAGCCGGTTAAGATTAGTTTATCAATAGAATCAAGGTTATAAATGCCCTGTATTTCAGATATACTAAAAGGAAGAAGTTTCAATAAAGCTGTTCTTCCGGCAAGCGTTTGTGTTATATTGCTCATTATTTCAAATTGCTGACTGCCCGTTATAATAAACTGCCCTGGCTCTTTTTTTTCATCAATGATGACTTGCAGATAAGAAAGCAGCTCAGGCGCTCTTTGGATTTCGTCCAATATGATATGATTATCGTACTGCTCAAGAAAGCCCCTTGGGTCATCTTTAGCAAATTGTCTTGTATCTATAGCCTCCAAATTTACATATTTGTAATCCGGGAAAGCGTTTTTGCAAAGAGTTGTTTTTCCACTTTGTCTTGGTCCCGTGATTGTTATTACCGGATATTGTGTGGATAACTCCTTTAGCAAAGGTTCAATTTTTCTTTTTATCATACATTCACTTTAAAGCAAATTGG
>JALTDI010000270.1 GCA_027074255.1 Desulfurellales bacterium | reverse complement strand
AGATAACTTTTTCTAACCTGCTCGTTGGTAAGCATTTCCTTGGCTTCTCCTTCCAAAGCTATTACTCCGTTTTCAAGGACATAGGCATAATCGGCTATTTTCAAAGCCTGAGCAGCGTTTTGTTCAATCAATAGAACTGTCATACCCTGCCTGTTCAAGCTTTTAATGACATTAAAAACATCCGTTACAATCTTAGGGGCAAGACCCAAGGACGGTTCATCCAGCATGAGAAGAGAGGGTTCGCTCATCAATGCTCTTGCTATGGCTAGCATCTGCTGCTCACCGCCTGAGAGCGTTCCGGCCTTTTGAGATGAGCGTTCTTCCAATATGGGAAACAGTTTAAACATTCTTTCATATAAGGGGTCCAATTCGCTGCGCTTCTTATTAAACGCACCCATCCTCAAATTTTCCAATATCGTAAGGTTTATAAAAACCTTTCTACCCTCAGGAACAAGAGCTATCCCGCCCTGCGCTATTTTATGCGCATGTTTTCTTGCTATTTCATTACCTGAAAACACTATACTGCCCTTAGGTCTGACAATACCGGCTATGGCTTTGAGTGTGCTGCTTTTGCCTGCACCGTTTGCTCCGATTAGTGTTACGATTTTGCCCTCAGGTACATTGAACGTAATACCTTTTACAGCATGTATGACACCGTAATGAACATTTAAATCTTTTACTTTAAGCATCAATATCTCCCAGATAAGCCCTGATAACATCGGGATTCTTTTGTATTTCTTCCGGATTGCCTTCTGCTATTTTCACCCCATGGTCTAATACGGCAATTGTTTCGCATAGATTCATAACAAACTTCATATCGTGCTCTATCAAAAAGACGGTTAAATTAAAACTTTCTTTAACCTCCTGTATAAAATACATGAGATTTAAAGTTTCCTGAGGGTTCATTCCGGCGGCAGGCTCATCTAACAGTAATAACTTAGGCCCTGTTGCCAGTGCTCTTGCTATCTCAACCTCTCTTCTTTCACCGTACGGAAGTCCGCTTGCCTTCAAATCAGCTTTATCTAACAGTCCCACACTTTTTAATAGTTCACGAGCAGTATTCCGCATCTCTTTTTCATGTTTATAATATCTTGGCGTGCGCAAAACCGTATCAACTATATTGTATTGAAGCTTATGGTGAAATCCGGTAAGAATATTTTCCAAAACCGTCAAATTTGAAAACAGCCTTATGTTTTGGAATGTCCTTGCCATACCCATAGAAACTATTTTATAGGGTTTTAATCCAACAATGGATTTTCCGAAAAAATTCACATCACCCGATGTTGGCTTCAGATTGCCTGTTATCACGTTAAATGCGGTTGTCTTGCCGGCTCCGTTGGGCCCGATAAGACCAAATATCATATGCTCTCTTATTTCTGCCGAGAATTCATTTACTGCGGTCAATCCGCCGAATTTCATAGTTATTTTATCACATTTTAAAGCTATATTCATTTTTGAGCCACTTTATTCTTTTTAAAGAAATTAAACAAGCTATCCCAAGAAAACTCTTTTTGACCCATTATACCCTCTCTTGCGAATATCATTATAAGTATAAGAAGTACGGAGAACACAACCATTCTCATGCCCGGTATCCCGGGAATGTGCAAACCGAATATATCCATAGGCTGTTCGACAACTCTCAATATCTCGGAACCCCATATAACCACTATCGTAGCCAAAGCCGTTCCGGTCATACTGCCGAGCCCGCCGACCACTATAATAATCAGCAATTCAAAAGTTAAGAAGAAGGTAAACATAGTAGGAGAAATAATAGTTATGAGACTGGCAAGCAGGCCGCCGCCTACACCTTCAAAGAACGCAGCTGTAATAAAAGCCGTCATTTTTATCCAAAATGTATTTATTCCCATAGCAATGGCAGCGTCTTCGTCATCCCTTACAGCTTTCATTGCTCTGCCGAATTCCGAGTTCACCATTCTCATAATAACAATCATGGCGAAAACGGCCCAGCCCCAGCACCACCAGATGGTGGTATAGGTCGGAAGACCCTTTAATCCAAGAGCGCCGTTTGTTATCGGTACGGTGTTGTTGGATACAACCCTAATTGTAAGACCAAAACCGAGTGTAACGATAGCAAGATAATCTCCCCTGACCCGAAAAACGGGGAATCCGAGAAGAAATCCCACAAATGCCGTGACCAATCCGCCTATTATCAATGCAGGGAAAAACGACATATGCAGATTTTGAAGCCACGGAACCATAGGTGTTATAATAAACATAGCCTCCTTCTGAGCCGGAGTTAAAATTAAAATAGCTGTTACATAAGCACCTATTGCGACAAACCCGTTAGGTTCAAGGGAAAACTGGCCGGTGACACCGTTGATTAGGTTGTAGCTTGCGGCAAGCATTAAGAATATACCCACCTCTTCCCATATGCGCATTGCATAGGTAGAAAGATGTCCATCGCCGTACCATAAAAATAGAAATAGTAAAACAACTGAAAGAACAGTTAAAATAGTTTTTTTATTCATTTTTTAGAAACGCCCCCTTTCCAAGTCTTCGCCCATTATGCCTGTGGGTTTAAACAGAAGAACAAATATCAAAAACAAAAAAGCGAAGGCGTCTTTGTATCCTGCAAGAGGCGGGAATAATGCAACAATTAGGATTTCAGATAAGCCAATTACGAATCCTCCTACGGCTGCACCCATAACCGAGCCTATTCCGCCGAGGACAGCTGCTGCAAAGGCTTTTAATCCAGGCATAATTCCAATTAAAGGATTAATGGCAGGATATCTCATTGCCCAAAAAATTCCTCCCACCGCAGCCAAAAATGAGCCTATGGCGAAAACTATGGAGATAATCATATCCACATTAACGCCCATAATCCTGACAGTTTCCATATCAAAAGATAGTGCTCTCATGGCCATTCCGTATTTTGTTTTATGTAAAATAAATAGCAGAATAAGCAGAAAAGCAATAGCAATAATAGGCGTAATTATAGCTATATTAGGAAAAATAACACCATTGACATTTATAACACCGCCAAACACGGATGGTACTGGAAATGCCTTAGGTACACCGCCGAATACCACCAAAAATAGGTTTTCCAAAAAGAACGATACACCGATAGCTGTAATAAGTGCAGATATTCTGCTTGCATTTCTCAACGGCTTGTAGGCCAGTCTGTCAACCAAAACACCGAGTAATGCCGTAGCTACCATAGACAGCAAAAATGCGGCCCACCACGGTAAAAACATGGCAACAATGCCCGTAACGGCAAAATACATACCAACCATCATTATGTCGCCGTGAGCAAAGTTAATAAGCCTGATGACTCCGTACACCATCGTATAACCTATGGCAACAAGTCCGTACAGACTGCCCAGAGATATACCGTTAACAAGCTGTTGTAAAATTGTAGTTAAGTCCATTTTTTATCTCTCTTTGTATTAGATTATTGAAAGGCAGAGAGGATAATCTCTCTGCCCGAAAAGGATTGTTTAAATTGTTTACGGATTAACAGTGGTGACATAAACAAATTTACCGTTTACAACCTTTCTTATAACAGCACTCTTTATAGCGTTGCCTGTCTTCGGGTTTATATTGATAACACCTGTAACACCCTTAAAGTTCTTTGTGTGTCTTATGTAGTAGTTGATTTTCTTAGGTGTAGCTTTGTATCCCCCTGCCTTGCTTACTGCGTTAAGAACTATAAAGTAAGCATCTGCTCCCAATGCAGCCATAGCATCAGGATTTTGTTTATATTTCTTGTTGTAGAGATTGACAAATTTTGTTGTCAAAGGAGTAGCAGCGGCATGAGGATCGAAATGTGTAGTAAATGTAACGCCGTTTACGGCTTTTCCGCCGATTTTTATCAATGCATCTGCTTCGGCACCGTCGCCTGCTAATACGGGCTGATTGAGTCCGTACTGTCTTGCCTGGCGGCAGAACAAAGCTATTTCCTGATAATAAGAAGGCATATAGATAACCTCAGGGTTCTTAGCTTTGATTGTAGAAATCTGTGCTGAATAGTCCTGATCAGTTGACTGGAAAAAAGCAACGGATACAACTTTTCCGCCGAGTTTTTTAAAGGCTTTGATGAAAGCATGAGCCAAACCCACAGAGTAGTCCTGGTCCCTTTCAATCATGACGGTTGCTGTTTTTTTATGAAGATTATTGTAAACGTATTTTGCAGCAACAGCCCCTTGGAAAGGATCAATAAAGCATGCCCTTGATATATACTTCGTACCCTTTGTAACAAGCGGATTTGTAGCTGATGATGAAATCATCGGAATATGGTGTCTCTCTGCTATGGGAGCACCTGCCATAGTATCGCTGCTTGTGATAGCTCCGATCAAAGTCTTTACATGATTTGATGAAATAAGCTTGCTCACGGCATTTGCCGTTCCTACCTTTGTACCCTTGTTGTCAAGCAGAGTTAAATGAATTTTAGTGCCGTCTTTGGCTGTAGGCTCCATAGACTGGGCCAATTCAATCCCCTTCCATGCGCTTTGACCAAATGCTGCAACCAAACCTGTCATCGGCAGCACTACGCCAACCTTAACCTCTTTTGAGTAACTGCTCGTAGCCATAAACATAAACGAAACCAGTGCAACGGCCAAGATGTTCAAAAACCTTTTCATACAACACCTCCCAACATAAATTTAAATTACTTTATGTAAAATATTATTAATTGTCAAGCACTATTAAATGTCATAAAAATCTCTAAACCATTCGATAAACTTTTTAACCCCTGGTTCAACGGACATTTTCGGTTTATAACCAAACTCGTTAGACAAAGCCGAAACGTCGGCATAGGTGCTCGAGACATCGCCCGGCTGCATAGGCAGCATATTCTTTTTTGCCTTTTTACCCAAAATTTTTTCAATTGCCGCTATAAATTCCATCAGGCCTACGGGCGAGTTGTTGCCTATATTATAAATTCTATAAGGAGCTGACGAGCTCGCCGGGTCAGGTTTTTCGGGGTTAAAATTTTCATTTGCCTGCGCCGGCTTCTTAATGGTTAAAAATACGCCATTCACGATATCGTCTATATAGGTAAAATCCCTCTGCATATCGCCGTAGTTATAAACATCGATGGGCTTATCTTCCAATATGTTCTTTACAAATTTAAACAATGCCATATCCGGCCTTCCCCAAGGTCCATAAACGGTAAAAAACCTCAAACCGGTTACCTTTAAACCGAAAAGATATGCATACGTATGTGCCATAAGCTCGTTTGATTTTTTTGTAGCAGCATACAAACTCACAGGATGATTTATGCAGTCCTGCTCTGAAAACGGCTGTTTTTTATTTAACCCGTAAACGCTCGATGAGCTTGCGTAGGATAGATTTTCAACACCGAATTGCCTGCATGCCTCCAATATATTCATAAATCCGTATATATTGCTGTCTATGTATGAATACGGGTTTTCAAGAGAATACCTAACACCCGCCTGAGCCGCCAAGTGGCACACAAT
>JALTDI010000269.1 GCA_027074255.1 Desulfurellales bacterium | reverse complement strand
TCATTGTAATGTGAGCCATAAAACCTCCTTAGGATTTTTCCACCACCCCTTGCCTCTCCTTAATCGGAGAAGATCCGCAAGTTTTGTGAGGTGTGTGTATTTACAACTGAAATTTATATATTAACAAAATGAATTTTACAAGTATTTTATGGATTTTTTTGTTTAAAAGTACATAGAAGCGGTTTATGTTATACAAATGTATTGATGAATAAGAAAAATGTTGTATAATTCGAAAAATATTTGAATGAACAGGGGGTATAATGCTTAAAGAAAAGATTATAGGTATAATAGGTGCAGGGAAAATGGGCAGCTCTCTTATTTCCGGTTTGCTTAGCAGGGGCTTAAAGCCGAATAATATCATAGCATCGGATAAATCTGGTATGGAAGCCGCTAAGAAAAAGTTTGGTATAGAGATGGAGAACAACCCCGAGTTGGCCAAAAAGGCCGATATAATTATACTTGCGGTTCAGCCGTCGGATATATACGACTGTCTTCAGGATATTTATCCGTTTGTGGATAACAGCAAACTTATCATTTCCATAGCAGCGGGAATAAAAGTGGAGGTCATGCGCTCTGTTTTAAAAAAAGGCAGATTCATCAGGGTTATGCCTAATGTTGCGGCTCTCGTGAAAGAGGCCGTCTCAGCCGTGTACTGCGGGCCGAGAACCACAAAGGAAGATGAGGATATGGCTGTTGCTATTTTGAGTTTGGTAGGCGAGGTGGTCGTTATAAGAAACGAAAAATATATGGATGCTGTAACAGGACTTTCGGGCTCAGGACCTGCTTACATATTTGAGGTTATTGAGTCATTGGCAGACGGAGGAGTGAAGGTCGGTTTAAAAAGGGCCGATGCCTTGAAGCTTGCCGCTCAAACCGTTAAAGGTGCTGCCGAGCTTGTTTTAAAAACAAAAAAGCACCCTGCTGAATTAAAGGACATGGTAGCCTCTCCCGGAGGAACGACCATATATGGTTTGGCTGAGCTTGAAAGAAACGGAACAAGGGGAGCTTTTATAGATGCGGTTGTGGCTGCTACGAAACGCTCGGAAGAATTGGGTTCATAAGATCCTGTTTCTTTTCTAAGTTTTTGCGGTTTAATTCGGATAAAGCGGTATAAAATACGCATTTTTATATAAATTAGTTAAATCGATTCTGCGGAATTTTTTAAAAATGCTTGGATTCTAAGGCAGTTTTTATATTATTTGTTGTCAGTCATAGATTTTTTTAGGCAGCGTATATAAAAATTAGTAAGGTTTTATTTATTGACAAGATATAAAGTATAACTATAATACTTCCGTATAATCTAAAAAGGGGGTAGTTTGTCCATGTTAAACGAGGAAAAAGATGTTGAATTTGATGTGAACTATTACGATGATGCATTTAAAAATTTTGACAGTGGAGATATTGTTACAGGTAAAGTTATAGACATAAGGGAAGATGATGTTTTTGTCGACATAGGCTATAAGTCCGAGGGTGTTATAAACATCAAGGAATTTCTCAATGAAGAGGGTGAGCTGAGTATTA
>JALTDI010000268.1 GCA_027074255.1 Desulfurellales bacterium | reverse complement strand
CTACACCTGCATTGAACCCTTTATATTTTGCGAGTTCATATTGAAGTTGCATACCGACTGCTGTTGCATAGGTGTCTGTGTCGTTATCGTTATGAAAACTTGAGTAAATTGAACGAATATTTCCACTCATTTTTCCATCTTTAAACATTCCACTTAAATTACCAGTATCTTTAATTTCATCATCTGCTTGTACTTGTAAACTTAATGCAATAGCCGTTAAGAGAGTAAGTTTTACTATTTTTTTCATTTTTATCATTAGTTATCTATAAAATATTTCCAATTATTGTAGGGTTATTAAGAATATTATAAAACCATTTTAAAAAATTATCCATCCAAATTATTGAATTTGATCCGACTAGAAAAATTAAATTAAGTAATTCCAATAACATAAAGAATGTTATTGGAATAAGTAAAATAGGATGAGATAAAATGTTCTTTGCTTTTTCAATCATATTTATATTTGTATTTAATCTACTGTTTTTTTAAGATACTCAAGCAACAAATTTTTATTTTCTAAAAACTGTACTTTATTAGGCTCTCTTTTTCCTACACCCATTAAGCCAGGGTTTCCTATGGACTTTAGTATCTTTTTCATATACTTCATAGGAACTCTTTCTTTTGTTAAAGCTTTTAAATGTTTTTTTGCTTTGATGAGTAGAAGTCTTGTTTTTTGGTACTTTCCAAAATTCTCTTCAACTTGTCCTAGTAACTCTTTGATCTCAAGCACTAAAGAGTGATCTATCAGCTTTTTGATTTTTGCTTTATCTTTTGTTTTTGTAGCATCTAAAAGTGGCTGATAGAGTGGTTTTTTATCTGCTTTTTCAAAGTAAGTATAGAGTTGTTTGTTTTTTTCTATCTCCTCTTTTGTTTTTGCAAAATCATCTGACTTTAGAGCTAACATGATGCTTTTTTGTGCCTCTATTGTCACTTCAACTTTTGCTTCATCAAAAGGGCAAGACCAAAGTATTGCTGTTGCGATGAGCATTCCAAATATATATTTAACCATTTTTTCTTCCTTTTATAAAAAGTAGTGTAGAGATGATAAGTAGATAGCCTAGCCATCCTAAAACTTGAAGGAGTGATGCCGTAGCATCATACCCTATCAATACACCCATAAATTTACCTACGATTGATTCATTAGTAAGTAACCAACTGCTGTCATAAAGTGGCGAGATGTAAGTCGGCAGATATTCATAAGCCTGCATCCCTTTGATAAGTAAAGAGACCAACCCTGAAACAATAAAGAGTACCAAATAAGAGCTATAGAGAAAAAATTGTTTAAGAGGAATTTTTATAGAGCCTTTAAAAAGTAACCAAATCAAAAATGCTGAAATACCAAGACCTACTACCAACCCAGCAAGTACATCACTACTACTATCTTCTCCATTCATCATTAGTGAGAGTGTAAAAAGAACAGTCTCCAAACCCTCACGGAGTATAGCAGTAAAGACTATGAGTAGCGTTATCCACTTTTGATTGTTTGAGAGTTCTATCTTTTTTTGCATAATGGCAATATCAGAGTTG
>JALTDI010000267.1 GCA_027074255.1 Desulfurellales bacterium | reverse complement strand
CAAGAAACTGGTGGTGGGATAGTTAAAAGCTATCCTGCTTGAAATTTAGGCCGCTCTTGGCGGCTTGTCTTATCAGGATAGTTTAAGACAAGCTGCTGAGGGCGGTTTTTTTATTTGCCGTCTTTAGCGAAATTCGCTGAGGGCGGCATTTTTTTTAGGGGGTAGAAGATGATTTCCAAAGAGGATTTTCATTACGCATTTGAGCGGGGTTACGACGGCATCGTTATGTATAAGGAGATAGACGGCGATATGGATACGCCGGTATCTTTACTTTCCAAAATGATAGACAGCAGGAATATGTTTCTTTTGGAGAGTGCGAAGGAAGATAAAACTTATAGTCGTTTTTCTTTTTTGTCCTTTGATTTGGACGAGCCGATAACGATAAACACAAATAGTTTAAATGAGGATATTTTTAAAGGTAAGAACATATTCATAAATGAGAACTACGGTGATTTCCGCGGCGGTTATGTAGGATATTTCGCTTATGAATCCGTAGTATTGTTTGATATTTTAAGAAAGCCAGTAAAAAAGCTGCCTAATAAGCTGGGGCTTTTTTTCTATGTCGATAGGTTTCTTGTATATGACAATTATACCGACAGACTGTTCATAGGATATCTTTATTTTTTTAATCACGATTTGAGTGAAGGTAAGAATTTTAATAATGCTGTTGAACTTATGGAAAACTTTGAGAAAAAAGTTTTAGATTCAAAACAGAATTTGAGCAAAAAATCATCCAAACCGAGAATAAAGGGCAGCATGTTTTCAAAAGAAGAATTTATGGATAATGTAAAACGGGTAAAGAGTTTGATTGAGGAAGGTGAAATTATACAAACCGTGATAAGCAATTTTTTTGATGTTGACAACCTGAATCCTTTTGAGTTTTACAGAAATTTGAGAAGAATAAACCCTTCACCATATATGTACTTTGTAAAAAGCGATAATTTTTATATTGTCGGCTCCTCTCCTGAGATTCACATAAGAAAAAGGGGCAGCATAGCAACCATAAAACCGATAGCAGGCACAAAGCCCAAGGGAGAGACAAAAAAAGAAACAAACAGACTAAAGGAAATACTTGCAAATGACGAAAAGGAAAGAGCAGAACATCTGATGCTTGTAGATTTGGCGAGAAACGATTTGGGCAGGGTATCAAAAAAAGACAGCGTAGAAGTCAAAACGTTTATGCAGCCGGAGGAGTATTCTCACGTAATTCATCTTGTTTCGGAGGTTGTCGGTGAACTCAGGGATGATGTATCGGTTTTTGAGCTTGTTGCCAATACATTTCCAGCCGGAACATTGAGCGGCGCTCCCAAGGTAAGGGCGATTGAAATTATAGACGAAACGGAAACACATGCTCGCGGCGCATACGGGGGCTGCGTCGGATATATCGGCTTTGATTCCAACGTTGATATGGCGATTACCATAAGAACGGCAATATTTATGGATAAAACAGCAAGACTGCAGGCAGGAGCCGGAATCGTGTATGACAGTGACCCGGCAAGTGAATACTATGAAACGATTAACAAGCT
>JALTDI010000266.1 GCA_027074255.1 Desulfurellales bacterium | reverse complement strand
AAAAGAGGGGTTGTAAAGTAGTGCAGCAGGGTGAGGCAGAGGAAATATTTTTCTTAATCCAGACCAAAAAAGCCTGCCGTAAACCGTGTGAAATTCATCTTTGGGCAGCATAGCAATAGAGTATTTTTTCAATATATATTTACCTGAATAATAGCCCAAAGGAACCAATACCTTTGGATTTATCAGTTCAATCTCTTCGTCTATGAAGGCGGCGCAGGCTTTAATTTCGTCCTCTTTGGGCTTTCTATATTTTGGAAGCATACATTTAATCAAGTTTGTTATATAGATTTCCTGCCTGTTAATTCCTGCCGAGTTTAACAGCTCATTTAAAACTCTTCCGGATGGTCCAATAAACATCTTTCCCTTTTTATCCTCATTTTGTCCGGGCGCCTGAGCAATCAGCATAAGCTTGGCATTTAGGTTTCCTTCTCCGCAAATGGAGCGAGTTTTAGTTTCTGCCAGCCTGCATCTTTTACATTTCTTTATCCTTTCGTTCAATTCGTTAATTTCCATATGCCGTACCTTTTATTTTCTTATCTCAGCCCACAGACCTGTTTTGTCGTATAGTATGCGAAAATTAGGTATATCCGCCTTTAAAACAATCTCTCTCATTTTATCCGGAGAGTTGTAAATTTGCGCATCTTCCTTCAATGAACGGTCTCTTAGCGATTTCATTCTATTTAATTCTTCATCTGTAACATATCGCCCGAAACCGCCGCCCACAAAACCTATGCCGCCTTTTTTTAATACCCTGTATATTTCTTTTAGTACGTACACTTTATCTTTCCAGCAATGGTATGCGCCTCTGCTGATTACAAAGTCTGCAAATTCATCATCGAAGGGCAGATTATGAGCATCTCCCAGAACAAGATTTATCCTATCGCTCAATTGCGCTTCTTCAATGTTCATACGAGCTATTTCGTATATTGCTTTTTCTTTTTCTAATGCGTATATTGTTAATTTGGAATGCTTGCACAGTTCAATCGCAAAGATAGCCGTGCCGCAGCCCACCTCTACGCAAACACCATCCAAAACGCCGTAATCTTCAATAATTTGTTTGACCGTAGATTCGATTGCCGGCATAAAGTTTTTTCTGACCTCTTTATCAAAACGCTTTGCTTTTAAAATATCCATTTCCGTGTAATCGGCAGGAACATATTCTTTAGACATAGATTTACCCTCCTTCAAACTCATCTAAAATGACATCTTAAAACAAACGACAGTTGTTGTCAAAGCACAAAAAAACAATCGTATTTTATGCGGTGTTTTGGTTTTTTGTGCAGAATATTTGAAAACGCTGCCGATAAATAATAGAATTGGCGGTGTATGGATAAACATTAGCAATTCAGCGACAAAAAATGGATTAGGAGTGATTGTGGGTCTGTTTGATTCTTTGGAAGCACAGGGTGCAGGAAGATTTTTAAATGTTTTAATAAACGGAGAAGAAAGTAAAAGCGTCAAGTTTAAATCGCTCTTTCCGCCTGAAATATACAGCGAGATTATTGTTATAAGCTATGTTTCATCATACAAATT
>JALTDI010000265.1 GCA_027074255.1 Desulfurellales bacterium | reverse complement strand
TCCGTTATTGCATTTCACAGTTAGAGCAAAACTGTCCGGATAAACTCCGAAAAGATGTCCGGATAAAACCGAAACAGATGTCCGAATGTTTCCGAAATGGGTGTCCGAATGAGAGCAAATTAAGCAGTCAATTTTTAGTTCCCTTGCAATCTGTGAAACATTCTTCCCAAGACCCAGTAGTGTTTTAACCGAATAATACATACAAACCCCCAACAATTTTATTTGCCCTCTTTCTTTAAAAAAGATGAGGGCATGCTACCAAAAGGGTGGGGAATTTATAAGCCCTTTTGGTGGGGAGTTTATTATAGCTTTAACACTTACGCTGCAAGATAAGAATTCTGCTTGATCCATATCCTTTCTTGTGGAGATGGAAGGTATAATTTTATTATAAATACTATAATTTTTTCTAATTTGTATTTTGTTGATTGCCATTTTACAATTTTTTAACAAGTTTTTAGAGGAGGTATTATGAGATTTAAGAAGAATCTTTTCGGTGCTGTGCTATCGGCAAGTTTAGTTTTTGGTATGTCTAATATATCACATGCTACAAATGGTTATTATATGACAGGAATAGGCGCTGAATCACTTGGAATGGCAGGTGCTGTCGTTGCAAATCCCCAGGACGCTTCAACGATTTTACAAAATCCAGCAGGAATTGCTTGGTTGGAGGGTTCTACTGTTGATATAGGTGGAGCCATATTTATGCCTATAAGAAGTATAAATGGTCACAAAAGCAACTCTAACCTCTATGTTATTCCTTCCGCAGGTCTTGCGATAAATCCTCTTGGATGCAACTGCGACACGCCGCACTTTTTTACGGTGCAGGAATGTACGGTGTTTCGGGCATGGGTGTTGATTGGAGCAGAAATGGTGTTGCTACAGCATCTGGAATGAATAATTTAACAGATGGTTTTGGTATGCTAACAAAAGCTTGGTCAAACTTGGAAATTTTAGAGATGTCTATAGGTGGGGCATATAGGTTCAACGGTAAACTTTCTATTGGATTTGCCCCTGTATTTGCATACCAAACAATGGGCTTGGAAATGGACTTTAATACTACTGGAATGCCACCAGGAACTCCTAACCCGTACAAAGCTTCTTTGGATAACGCAAATGCATACGGTGTAGGATTTGACTTAGGTGCCGTTTATAAGATTAACGAAATAGTTCAGTTTGGTTTTGTTTACAAATCCAAAAGATGGATGCAGAAACTCGAATGGAATACTACACCAGACAATATGATGTTTAACAGCGATAAAGTCAAAATGAGGCTTGATATGCCGCGCCAATTGGCACTCGGTATTAATATCAGACCCATCAGACAATTGAGATTAGAAACAGATGTAAGATGGATTAATTATCATGATGTTATGAATGAAGTCGATATTTCCGGTATGAACCAGCCCAGCCCAAATGGTATGGTTCCTATGAAAACATGGAATTTCCACTGGAAAAATCAGTGGGTATTCGCTATGGGTGCTGAGTTTTATGCTACGAGGGCTTTAACATTGAGAGCCGGTTTTAACTATGCAAAAAGC
>JALTDI010000264.1 GCA_027074255.1 Desulfurellales bacterium | reverse complement strand
CGCGGCGTTTTAAAAGAATGTTTTTTTCATCGGCGCAGGATGTGAATTTGGATAGGCAGGGGAGAGTGCTGATACCCTCAGTTTTAAGAGAAGACCTATCCATGGATAAGGATGTTGTAATGCTCGGTAATTTGGACCACATTGAAATCTGGACAAAGGAAAAATGGGACGAAGAATCGTCAGCTTTGCGAGAATCCGAAGAGGAGCTGGCAAGTAAAATAGAGGAGCTTGGTATATTTTAATGCAGCATAAAAGTGTTTTGCTGGATGAGACCATATTTGCCATAAACCCGAAAAAAGGCGGTATCTATATTGATATGACACTCGGCGCCGGCGGCCACACAAGAAAGATTCTCGAAAAGTCATCACCTGACGGGGTTGTCATTGCTTTTGATAAGGATATGAATGCCTTAAATTACGCAAAAGATACTATAAAAAGAGAATTTAAAGACAGATTGATACTCATAAACGACAACTATGCAAATTGTTTGGAACATGTACATAAAGAGGGCTTTGGAGAGGTTGACGGTGTTGTAATGGATTTGGGTTTGTCTTTGGATCAGATAAAGGCAAGCGGCAGGGGATTTTCTTTTATGACAGATGAACCATTGGATATGAGAATGGATAGCTCCAAAGCATTAACAGCGGAAAAAATAGTCAATAAGTGGGATGAAGATGAGATAGCAAACATTCTCAGAATTTACGGAGAGGAGAGGTTTGCGGGAAGGATTGCAAAGAATATTGTTAGAAGCAGACCTATTTATTCGACAAAACAGCTTGCGGATATTGTTAAAGAATGTATTCCTAAAAATCTTTATAAAACCATTCACCCGGCAACAAGAACATTTCAGGCTCTAAGAATTGTTGTAAACGATGAACTTGAAGATCTTCAAAAAGGACTGCTATCGGCAATTGAGCTTTTAAAGAATGGCGGTGTAATCTGCGTCATATCATTTCATTCTCTTGAGGACAGGATAGTAAAAAACATATTTAAAGAGAATAAGAGCAATAACAAACTCAGGCTGATTAATAAAAAACCGGTTATTCCGACAAAAAAGGAAATTTTTTTAAATAAAAGGGCAAGAAGCGCCAAGCTAAGGTGTGCCGTTAAAACAGAAATAAAGGAGACATAGCTATGGTTGACTATGCCGAAAATGTTGTTAGAGAAGATGTTAATGTCAGCGTTGCCAAAGAAACTGCCGCATCAAAAGCCGTTGTATGGGTACCGTTTGGACAGCTTGGTTTTGTTTTGGTTACAGCCTTATTAATATATATTATTGGTTATCAAAATAGTACCATATCAAGGGCAAAACATGGCATAAACCTGAAAAGGAGTAGACTGATTCAGCTGAATTTGAAGTTAGATACCGTAGAGGCAATGAGGGCTAGGGCCATGAACTCGAATGCGGTTATAGCGGATGCCGAAAATAAAAAGATGAAAGTAGCAAAAGATATACAGATAGTGTATTGAATAAGACAAGATACAAATTTATTCTTCTGCTTATAATTGTACTGTTTCTAATTGCCCTTATAAAAGCTTTCTA
>JALTDI010000263.1 GCA_027074255.1 Desulfurellales bacterium | reverse complement strand
ATCCCATAACAAGCGGTGTAATGATTGTGACAAACCTTGCAATAGGAATGCTCACGCCTCCACTTGGAATATGTTTGATTGTGTCTTCGGCAATAGCAAAGAGCGACATGGCGAGCCTGTCCAAATCTGTTTTCCCGTTTCTCATTGTTATGATTTTAGATTTGCTTATTATTTCATTTTTCCAGCCCATCACAACCCTGCTGCTTTAATCTGATATCCCCATGCTGGGATGGGCTTAATTTATTTGAATTTTTTTCGACAAAGTATAATTATATTGAAAATAATAGGCTAAATTAATATACTGTATTTAAGAATTAGAGGTGGCAATGAAAAAGACCATTAAAGAATTGATAGAGAGTGTTTCGGGCGATATTGCTTTTCCTAAAATAGCCGTAAAGATATTAAAGATGTTTGAAGATGACAATTTGAGCGCATATCAGCTGGCAAAAGCTATGTCGGTTGACCCTATTATTGCAGCCTATGTTTTAAAGGTGTCCAACTCGGCATTTTATAATTTTGCAAACAGGGTAAAAAATCTATCGGATGCCATAGCCTTAATAGGATTTGAAGAGGTTAAAAAAATAGTTGTTATGGTCAGTACAAAAAGCGTTTTTTCGACAGCGGATTTTTTTGATGATATTCTGTGGGAGCATTCGCTTGCCGTTGCAATAGCGTCGTCTATTTTGAATGAAAAATTAAGAATAACAGATGAGGGCTCAGGTTATATAATGGGGCTGCTGCATGATATAGGCAAAACGGTTTTTAAAAGGGACGATAACGAACGATACACCAAGATATTGAAAGAGTCCTATGAAAAAGGTATGCCCATAAACAGACTCGAAGAAGATATCTATGGATACAATCATGCGGATGTCGGTTCTTATCTGCTTGATGTTTGGAATTTTGATCAGAGTGTGATTGATGCGGTTGGTTTTCACCATCTAAGCTTTATAAATGCAAAAAAGGAGTTTTTAAGAGGTGCGGCTCTTGTTAATTTATCTGATTTTATTATTAATTTAATGGGTATAGGAAAAAAAACGCCTCAAAACGATTTGTCTTTAATGAACACAATTCCGTCTGCCGAATTCCTCGGGTTTTATGAGGATGAACCTGTAAAGATAGTGAACAGCATTTACAAAAAATTCAGTTCGCTCAAGGAGACATTTGAGTGAGAAGGAGGATGGTATGAAAAATATTCTGTATAAGTCAAACGAAAGACCCTATCTTTCCTCGAAAAAGCATAAAGGTGTTGCTGTCTGTCCGGAGTGTAAATTGGTTTTTACAGGAGGAAAATGGAAAAGAACCGAGGTTCCTGAGGAATATACGGAGGTTTTGTGTCCTGCATGCAGAAGGATTAAGGATAAATATTTCGGCGGCATTTTATATTTGAAAAGCGAATTATTAAAAACCAAAAAAAGTGAAATTTTGAATTTGGTTAAAAACAGGGAAGAGATGGCGCAGATTTCCAATCCTCTTAGGCGTATAGGGGCAATTGAAGAAAAACAGGACGATGAAATAGTTATTTATACGACGTTTGAGCATCTTGCAACGTCGCTCGGTAAGGCTATAAAAAGAGCTTATAAAGGTGAGCTGACCATTCAGTATAAAGAAAATGAGAAGGCAGTCAGGGTATATTGGGAAAAATGAAAATACTCATCACCGGAGCAACCGGTTTTGTAGGCATAAATACGACAAAGGCTCTTTCTGAAAAAAACGATATAAGAATTCTTGTCAGGAATGCAGATAAAGCAAAAAAGCTCTTTTATGATTCGGTTGAGATTTTTGAGGGTGATATCTTGCACTATGAGAGTGCTGCAAATGCCGTAAGAGGTGTCGATGCTGTAATTCATATTGCGGGCTTGATTAAAAGCTTTGATAAGAATAATCTTTATGCCGTAAACAGAATCGGTTCAAGAAATGTTGCATCGGCTATGAAAAACGAAGGCGTGAATAACGTTGTTTATCTGTCATCTTTGGCTGCAAGAGGGCCTGATGAGTCGGATATTCCGGTATCCCATTACGGATATTCTAAACTGCACGGTGAGTATGAATTTTTCAGGTATTTGTATGATGCGGATTTAAAAATACTGCGCCCGCCGATAATTTACGGTCCGTATGAGAAAGAATTCTACAGACTCTTTAAAATGGCAAAGATTGGTATTCTTCCCGTTTTAGACAATAAACTTTTCAGCTTTGTTTATGTAGAAGATCTTGTATGCGCAATCGAGAAACTTGTTTTTTTTAAGGCAAAGAAGCCGAAAAGGTACTATATTGCAGACGGCGGCAGATATTCCTGGTCTGAGGTGGCGGATTATATGTTTGAAACAGTTGGGAAAAGGGGAATGAAGTTCAAATTATCCGAATCTTTTGCAAATGTCATAGCTTATGCCACATATTTTATGAAGGATAATGCACCTTTCAGCCTGGATAAAATCCATGAAATTAAGGCTTCTGGATGGACATGCGGCTATGGTGAGCTTAAAAAAGATGTCGGTTTTGAACCGAAATACACTATGAAGGAAGGATTTGAAAAAACATTGAAGTGGTATGTTGAAAATGGCAAATTATGAGCCGCTGATTGTAAAAGACGATAGGATATTGCTGCTCAATCAAAAAAAACTGCCCCATATAGTTGAATATTTTGAAGCAAAAACCGTTGAAGATGTGTGCTTTGCCATAAAAGATATGGTGGTGAGAGGTGCTCCGCTGATAGGTATTGCTGCGGCGTTTGGTGTTTATCTGTCAACTCTGAATACACGCAGCATTGATAGTTTGAAAGAACAGTTGGAATATGCACTTTTGTGTTTATCGAAGACTCGACCGACTGCGGTTAACCTTTTTTTTGCCTTAGATGAAATGAAAAAAGTTTTTTCTTTTGATTTGTCTTTGAGTGACAATATATCCGAAATGAGGGACAAAGCTTTTGAGATTTGGGATAATCAAAAAAAATCGGATTTGATGATTGGAGTAAACGGGGCTGAATTCTTAAAGGACAGGGGCAGGATTTTAACACACTGCAATACGGGCTCGTTAGCAACCGGCGGTATAGGAACGGCGCTTGGCATAATAAAAACAATGAACAAGAAAGGCTATCTTGAAAGTGTTTTTGTCGATGAGACAAGGCCGTATCTGCAAGGCAGCCGTCTCACTGCATTTGAATTGCAGAATGAGGGGATAGATTATAGAATCGTTACGGATAACTCCTGCGGTATCCTTATGAAAAAAGGATTGATAGATGCCGTTATAGTCGGGGCGGATAGAATTGCAAGAAACGGCGACACAGCTAATAAAGTAGGGACATACTGCCTTGCGGTTATGGCAAAAAGGCATAACATTCCGTTTATTGTGGCGGCGCCGGAGTCCACGATTGATAAAAATATCTCATCCGGCAAGGATATAGTTGTCGAAGAAAGAGACGAGACGGAGGTCTTGAAATTTGGAAACTCATTTACTGCGCCTCATGGCTCTAAGGCTTTAAATTATTCTTTTGATTTGACCGATAACAGTTTGATTGCGGCAATTGTTACTCAAAAGCAGGTTTATGAAAGGTTTGAATTTTGAAATACATAAAATTCGAGCGAATAGATAAAATAGGGCTTCTGACTCTAAATAGGGCGGACAAACATAACGCCGTCAACAAGGAATTTATGCAGGAACTTAGCGAGTTTATTTCTTTTGTCGGGGATTCCGATATAAAATCACTTATAATCACATCTTCCGGACACAATGTGTTTGCCGCAGGGGGCGATATAGAATATTTTGTAACTCTAATAAGCGAAGAAGATGCAAGGGCAATGTCTCTCAATATGCATACTGTGCTTAACAGATTTGAGGATTTGGAAATACCGACTGTCTGTGCAATAAACGGCTCGTGCATAGGGGGAGGAGCGGAGCTGATAATGGCTTTCGATATTAGGTTTATGAGGAATGACAGCTTTGTGCAGTTCAAAGAAAAAGAACTTGGTGTTACAACGGGGTGGGGTGGAACATACAGGCTTGTTAGGGCTGTTGGATACAGCAGGGCTTTGCACCTTCTTCTCAGCGCCGAGAAAGTTGATGCAAAAACGGCAGAAGATATTGGACTTGTTGATGCTGTTTATGATAAAGATATAGTGTTAGAGAAGGCTTTTGAATTTTGCGAAAGCTTTAAGGATGAGAATTTGGTTTTAATAAAGCACATCAAACAGCTTGCAAAAAAATCTTCTTATTTTGCAAGGGACGAAGCCATGGAGCTGGAAAGGGAACTATTTTCTCAAAGCTGGATGTTTGGCAAAAGAGAGGAAAAGATGAAAAAATTTTTAAAAAAGGTATAGACAATGAGTTTTTTAGACAGCATATCGAATAAATTATTTAAAACAAAAGAGAGTTTTACACAAAGAATACACGATGAGTCAAAAAAAGAAGAACCCATAGATGAAGATTATCTTGATTTTATAGAGGAGTTGTTGATTGAGTCTGATTTCGGCGTTAGGATAACCCGTAAGATTATGGATGCCATAGATGAGGGTATAGACTCAAAAGAGATTGAATCGAGAAGGGATGTTGAAATAAAAATCAGAAATGTTATATTATCGACACTGCAGAAGGTTGAACAACCGCTTGAGATTAGAACAAAGCCCTTTATCATTTTATTTGTGGGGATTAACGGCTCGGGAAAAACCACGACAATAGGGAAGCTTGCAAGCATAAATGTTGATAAGATGAAAAAGGTTATGCTGGTAGCGGCTGATACGTTTAGGGCTGCTGCCATTGATCAATTGGAAATTTGGGCAAAAAGGGCTAATGCCGGTTTTGTAAAACAGCAGGAAGGCTCAGATCCTGCCGCTGTTGCCTACGACGGCGTTTCAAGTGCCCTCAGTAAGAATATGGATGTCGTTTTTGTCGATACAGCAGGAAGACTTCATACGCAGAAAAATTTAATGAAGGAAGTTGTGAAGGTTAAGAATGCCATTACGAAAGCTTATGATAAAGCTCCGCAGGAGGTTCTGCTTGTGCTTGATGCAACCATCGGCCAGAATGCCATAAACCAGGCCAAGGAATTCAACAGGGTGCTTAATGTTACGGGTATAATATTAACAAAAATGGACGGGACGGCAAAAGGGGGTATTATTGTTGCCGTTAGTGAAGAGCTGGGCATTCCCATAAGGTATGTAGGTATAGGCGAACAGATAGACGATTTAAGAGTGTTTAATGCAAGGGACTTTGTAGAGTCCGTATTTGTGCCATAAATTTAGGAGGTGTTTTGTGGGAGCTATAGTTGACGTATATGCTTTTGAGATTTTGGATTCAAGGGGAAATCCGACAATAAAATGTTCGGTAACGACGGAGGACGATGTAGTAGGTATTGCTGAGATACCCTCAGGTGCTTCAACAGGAGAAAATGAGGCGGTTGAGCTAAGGGATAACGATCAAGAAAGGTTCAACGGAAAAGGTGTGCTGACTGCAATTGATAATGTAAACGAGAAGATAGCCGATGAGGTAATCGGTATGGATGTGCTGAATCAGGCTGAAATTGA
>JALTDI010000262.1 GCA_027074255.1 Desulfurellales bacterium | reverse complement strand
GCTGTACGGCATTTTATACATCAAGCACGGAATAGATGTTGTAAGGCATATTTTTAAGGTGGCAAGCAGCCTTGATTCCATGGTAATTGGTGAGCCTCAGATATTGGGCCAGTTAAAAGATGCATACAAATGGTCTGTGGAACTTATGACAAGCGGCGTTGTGACCAACAGGATAATGAGAAGGGCATTCCATGCTGCTAAGATAATAAAAAGCAAAACCGATATATCAAAGGGCGCAGTGAGCCTTGCCTATGCGGCTATGCTGAGGGCTAAGGAGATAATGGATGTAAAGGACAAAAAGGTGTTAAACATCGGCGTAGGCGAGATGAACAGATTGGCCTGCCAGCATCTTAGTGAAGCCGGTGCTAAAATAACGTATATAGCAAACAGAACCAAAAAGAATGCCGTTGATATGGGTAATGAATACAATGCCGAGGTTATAGGCATAAAAAAGATAGACTCCGTAATGGGAGATGTTGATATTGTTATAACCTCAACCGCATCCAAAGAGCCTGTTATTAAAAAAGAGATGATACCCGGCAGCAGACGGCTTTTAATTATAGATATGGCTGTTCCGAGGGATACGGAAGACGCCGTAGGCCAGCTGAATAATGTCATTCTTGTTTTAATAGACGATTTAAAAAGCGTTATAGATGACTCGATGCGCTTTAGAAACGAGCAGGCGCGCATTGCTGCCGAGCTTTTAGAAGAGGAAATCGAGTCTTACAAGAAGTATGTTGAATCGCTTGACTATGACGAAATCATAAAAAAATTGAGAATAATAGCCGAAAGAACGAGAAAAACAGAACTGAGCAAATTTAAAAAAATGTATAAAGACGATTTGAACGACGAAATCATTGCCGGTGTTGAGCAGCTGACCCATTCCCTTATTAATAAGCTTCTGCACGAACCTACGAAAAATATCAAACTATTCATAGATCATCCCGAAGGCGATATGTATGTAGAGCTGTTAAAGAGAATATTTAAAATAGAAAATGTAAAAAAGGATGTGAAATGCTTCTTTTCGGAAAACAGTTCAAAATAGGAACCCGCTCCTCGAAACTCGCCCTTTGGCAGGCCAATCTTGTAAAAGATAAAATGGAAGAGGCGGGATTCGGCTGCGAGGTTGTACCCATTAAAACCATAGGGGATAAAATAGATGCCCCATTGTATGAGTTTGGGGGTAAAGGCCTGTTTGTCAAAGATATAGAGCAGGCTTTGATAAATGAAGAGATAGATATTGCGGTGCACAGCTTAAAGGATATGAGCGTTTTTGATTCAGGAGTATTTGAATTTGCTGCCCTTAAACGTGACGATTGGCGTGATGTTTTTGTTTCATATCAGGGAGGACTTTTTGATATTAAAAAAGGAGCTGCTGTCGGTACCACATCTTTAAGAAGGAGAGCCGAGCTGTACAGAATAAGAAATGATTTTGACTTTGCCGATTTAAGGGGCAACCTCGACACACGCCTAAAAAAACTTCAAAACGGCGATATAGATGCTATAGTTGTATCAAAAGCCGGACTATTAAGGCTTGGATTGTATGACATTTCTTTTATGTATGACTTGGATGCCGTTATTCCTGCGGCGGGACAGGGAGTTGTGGCAATAGAATTTTTAAAAAACGCGGATTTTGCGGAGGAAATTTTCAAATTGGAGGATAAAACGACCAAACTTTGTGTAGATTGTGAGAGAAGTTTTGTCGCCCAGCTCAATGCATCCTGCAATTATCCCATTGGAGCTCATGCTTTTTTTGTTGAAAAGAACTTTTGTATGGATGTTATGTACGGTTTTGAAGACGACATAACAAAGAATATCAGATATTCATTCTGCTCGGAAAGTGTTCTTTTAACGCTCAGCCAGTGTGTAAATGAAATTAAAAATAGGATAGAGAAATGATAATAAGTGCAGCAGGCGATTTGCCGTTAAGTTATTTCCCGGTTTTGACTCAGCCCGTAAAACCCGATAAGGATGTTAACAGAAAATTTTTGCTCAAATGCGAAACGCTGGTCAAAAAAGACGAGGAGATTATCTTACAAGGCGATATAAACAAGGCAAGCGATATTGTCTTTGAGTATAAGCAAAAAAAAAGTGCCAATAAATACAGTGTTTTATTCAGTGCCAACAGGGAGGATTTGGTAAGATACACATCGCTTTACGACGGCCAGCTTGATATCTATCCGGTTGATTCTCTGGAATTTAAACCGATTGATTTTGTTGTCGATGACAGCTGCTTATGGGTGGTGTTTACAAGTAAAAGGGCGGTTGATTTTTTTCTTGAAAAGATAAATGTCAGGTTTTTCTGTTCAAAAAAAATAGCCGCAGTGGGCTCCAAAACAGCTGAAAAACTTAATAAATACGGGTTTAAAATGGATTATGTGCCCGATGAATTTTACGGGGCTTCCTTGATTGAATTTCTAAAAGATAAGGAGAATGTTTTGGTCGTAGCACCGGAAAAATACAATAAATCCTTTGATGAGCTGAAAAACGTAAAGATTGTGCCCGTTTATGAAAATGTAATATCAAAAAATATAGATTATTATAGATACGACGATAGATGGTTTGATTTTGGCCTTTTCTCATCACCCAGCGCTTTTTGGCATATTAAAGAGGCTTTGAAGAGCTTTGATTTTGCAAAGCGCATAAAAAAAATTATAGCAATAGGGAAAACAACAAAAAACTATATAGAATCGTGCGGCTTTAATGCTGAAATGCCGGATAAGGCAACGATTAAGGATATGTTTGAATATATAAAGAAGGTGTAGGAATGGATGATTTCGGCAAATTGGAAGAGATATCAAAGGGTATAAGACGTGACGTGTTAACCATGCTTAACAAAGCCGGCAGCGGACATAGCGGTGGCTCATTAAGTGTTACTGATATTCTTGTTGCTCTGTATTTCGGCGGTATTATGAAATACGACCCTCAAAGACCGGACTGGGAAGACAGGGACAGACTTGTTTTGTCAAAAGGTCATGCTTGCCCTGCTCTATACGCCGTTTTGGCTGAGGCAGGATTTTTTGATAAACAGCTACTTTGGACATTAAGGCAGCTCGGCTCGCCGCTCCAAGGGCATCCCGATTCAAAAAAGCTGCCCGGCATTGAGGCATCCACGGGCTCTTTGGGCAACGGCATATCTCAGGCTGTCGGCATGTCCCTTGCGGCAAAGGTTCTGCATAAGCGCTATAACGTTTTTTGTATTATAGGAGACGGAGAAATGCAGGAGGGCTTGGTATATGAAGCTTTGATGGCCGCAGCTCACTATAAATTATCAAATTTAACCGTTATTGTGGACAACAACGGTTTGCAGATAGACGGTCAGTGCAGGGATGTGATGAATATCTACCCGATAAAAGAGAAATTTGAAGCGTTTAATTTTAGGACATATGAAATAAGCGGCCATTCTTATAAAAATTTGATAGATACGCTGACCACGGCTAAACGCAATGTGGTAAGCCCTACGGCTATTATAGCAAGAACCGTAAAAGGCATGGGTGTATCTTTTATGTCAAACAGAGTTGAATATCACGGTGTTGCTCCTTCGGATACGGAGCTTGCAAAAGCATTGGAGGAATTGAGATAATGGAAAAAAAAGCCACAAGAGAAGCCTACGGTAAAGCATTGGTTGAAATAGGCAAGGATAAGAGAGTTGTTGTTTTGGATGCCGATTTATCGGGCTCAACAAAATCGGCTGAATTTAAAAAAACCTACCCCGATCGTTTTTTTAATATAGGCATAGCAGAATCGAATATGGTTGACATTGCAGCGGGTATGGCTTTGAGCGGTTTGAAACCCTACGCTTCATCCTTTGCCGTTTTCATAACCGGCAGGGCTTTTGAGCCCGTAAGGCAGTCAATCTGTTATCAAAACCTTCATGTTGTTTTATGCGGTTCACACTCCGGCATTAGTGTAGGAGAGGACGGAGGTTCGCACCAGTCTGTTGCAGATATTGCCCTGATGCGCTCGCTTCCCAATATGAAAGTTGTGGTGCCGGCGGATTATAACGAGGCATTTGCCGTTGTGTCGGCCACAATGGATATGGAAGGGCCAGTTTATATAAGAACATCAAGGGCTAAGTCACCTTTAATAACAAATAAGCCGTCATTTGAGATAGGAAAAGCCGAGGTGCTGAAGAAGGGCAGTGATGCCACACTTATAGCCTGCGGTATGATGAGCTATATTGCGCTTGAAGCGGCCAAGCTGTTAAAAAAGGACAATATTAATGTCGAGGTGATTAACTCTCCCTCTGTTAAACCGCTTGATGAGGATACTATTTATAATTCTGCAAAGAAGACGCAAAGAGTGTTTACATTTGAGGAACACTCTATAATAGGCGGGCTCGGCTCTGCCGTTTGTGAGTTTTTATCGGAGAACCTGCCTGTTTATACTATTAAAACAGGATTAGAAGACGTATTCGGAGAATCAGGCACAAAAGACGACCTATTTTGCAAGTTTGGATTTACAAAAGAATCCTTTGCCAAAAAAATAAAAGACAAGCTGTATGGTTGAATTCATTGAAGTTGTAAAAAGCTTCGGCAAAAAGAGGGTGCTGGACGGATTAAATTTTCGTGTTCCCTCAAATACCATTAATCAAATAGTGGGGGATCAGTCAACGGGTAAGAGCACCATCTTAAAGATGATTTACGGAGCTGTTAAGCCCGACAGCGGTTATATCCGTGTATTTGATTCCAATGTTGCGGATTTGAATTATTCGGGCATTATACTTTTAAGGCGTTACCTTGGTATAATCTTTGAGGATATAAGACTGATAAGCGGTCTGAGGGTTAAAGACAATATATCGATAATAACGAGGATGACAAAGAGGAAACTGTATTTATCCGAGGATATTTTTGATATGCTGTCCGTTGGGCATCTGCTTGATAAATATCCGAGTGAACTGTCTTTAAGCGAACAGTCTCTCGTCAATATTGCAAGGGGCATAATATTTAATTTTCCTCTTGTTTTGGCGGATGAGCCGGTGAGGTACCTTTCTTCGCAGTATAAAAAGAAGGTGGTTGAGCTTTTTAAATACCTTAATAAGGATAGAGGTATAACGTTTTTAATAACATCACAATCCGCTTTGGACGATGAATTTAATATACTTGATGTGAGTTTAAATGAAAAAAAATAACGTTGGCATAGCGTTTTTCTTTGTTGTTACGGCATTTGTTCTAACTATGAGTATATTGATGAGTATATTTTTCGGCATCAACAGGTATGTGATGGAGCAAAAGTCGCATATACCCATGTATGTTTTTTGTCTGCCGAGCGCCGATAAGTCTTCTGTTGACAACCTTGTTGCTTCAATTGAACAGCAAAAGGGGGTAATCAAGGCTCATATTATATACAAAGAAGAAGCCTTTAAGGAGATGGTAAGCAAGTTTTCGATAGACAAGAGTCTGTTTGATAAAAATCCTTTTCCTTATTCCATAGAGCTATTCTTTGAATCTAAATATACGAATGTTAAATATTTTCAATCTTTTGAGAATAAAATCAAATCAAACAAGGTTGTGGAGAGTGTTCGCTACCCTAAAAA
>JALTDI010000261.1 GCA_027074255.1 Desulfurellales bacterium | reverse complement strand
GAAAAAAGCCGAGCACTAAAATCTATTTTAACCGAGCGTGCATCCGACATAACAAAGCTTGAAATGAAATTTAAAACAACAACAGTTTATTTTGCCTGGTCCAATTCTCCCTCTGTGCTTGCATCGAAGCCTATTTGCTATTTGTTTCTGGACGAGATAGACAAATATCCTGCGTTTTCCGGCAAAGAAGCAGACCCGATATCCCTTGCAAAAAAAAGGACGACAACCTTTCGGGGCTTGCGCAAGATAATTTATGTTTCTACGCCGACGCTGGAAACAGGCAATATCTGGAAGCAGCTACAGAGCGCAAATGTTATTTATAAATATGCAGTGCCTTGTCCGAAATGCGGACATAAACAGTTTTTGGAATTTGAAAATATTAAATGGCCTGAGGGCGGAAAAGACCCTGAGGTAATAAGAGACGCAGCTTACTACGAATGCGAAAAATGCGGATATCACATCCCTGATGACGCAAAGGACGCTATTCTACAAAAAGGTGAATGGATGCCTTATGAGGAAAAAACAACAAAACGCAGGAAAATAGGATTCCATTTATCTGCATTATATTCTCCTTTTGTAAGTTTTGGGGAAATTGCAGCGGAGTTTATGGAGTCTAAAGATGATCCGGCAAAACTTATGGACTTCGTAAACTCGAGGCTGGCTTTACCCTGGGCAGAAACAATAGAAAAGAAAAAAGAAGAAGATATTTTGAAACTTAAAATTGATTATGATGCCGGCACCGTCCCAGAAGACACTGTTGCAATCACTATGGGCATAGATACGCAAAAAGACGGCTTTTATTATGTTGTGCATGCTTGGGCGAATGATTACACAACCTTGCTTACGAGATACGGATACACAACAGACTACAAAGAGGTTTTAAAAATAGTTTTTGACAGCAGATACAGAATACAAAACTCCGATATGGTTATGCCTGTTGTGAAGGCTTTTTGGGATTCCGGCGGGCACAGAACAGACGAAATATACGAGATATGCAGAACAGAAGGCAGAGGCATTGTCTTCCCGATAAAAGGTATGTCTACAAACGCAAATATGCCTCTAAAAGAAAGTATTTTAGATAAATATCCTGGCACAAACAAGCCCATCCCCGGCGGCTTGAAACTTGTAAATATAAACACGGCATATTACAAAGAGGCAATACACAGAAAAATGCAGATAGAAAAAGGCTTGCGGGGCAGATGGAATGTGCACAAAGATATAGCAGAGGATTATGCGCTACAGATGACGGCAGAAGAGAAGCGCCGGGTTAGAAAAGGTAACCGGTATGAGGAAAAATGGGTGCAGACAAGGCGTGATAACCATTATTTGGATTGTTCTGTTTATGCGTTTGCAGCGGCGGATCACACGGGTATTAGGTATTTTGAGCCTATATTACAAGAACAGAGAGCACAAACCGTTATTGCAAAAAAAAGAGTAAAGAAAAGCAGTTGGATTGCAGGAGGTGGCGGATGGGGATAGATACAGCAAAATTTGTTGAGCTTAAAAAGGAGCGTAAGCTAATAACAGCATCAAGAGCAGCGGATATATTAGGCTACAGTGTGCAGAATGTTTATAAG
>JALTDI010000260.1 GCA_027074255.1 Desulfurellales bacterium | reverse complement strand
CGAATGCCTGTATGTCGATAGATCGTCAAGCTGCATAATTTTTAGAATGAATTTTATAATCTTTCTTTTTATTGACGCTCTTTCCTTAATAAGCGTATGATAATTTATGAAATTGGATATTGACAAAACCGCAATATTTAACGCTCTGAGCTGAGAAATTTCTGCTGTTTTTAAGTCTATATCAATCAAAATTATGCCTATGGGAAACCTTTTTCCGGGTACAGCAAGAGGAAAGATACAAAAATCCATGCCGAATGGAATTAGTCCTTTTAAAAGCTGCGAAAGTTCAATTTGCCTCAGCGACAAATCAAATCTATTGTATTTTGACAGTATTTCCATAAATTTTCGATAGTCATTCAATTTCAAGGCAGACGGAATATTTTTAATGGTAGACCCAGCCAGAATTATCTCTTGTTTTTCATCATCAATCAAATATACTGCTGATTCTGACAGATATTTCTTTATAATATGAATAGCTGCATCAACGAGCTTTTCGATATTGCCCTCATATATCAAATGAGTTATTTCATATATAAAAGACGACATTTCAATGCTTTTTTCTTTTTCCACAAACAGCTTTTTTAAGGCCGATATATATTTGTTATTCTCTTTCATATAAGCAGCAGCATCATATCTTTTATATACTGTTTCATTTTGTCTTTCTCTTTGTCATAGATGCCCAATAAATCAATACCGTGTTTTTTAGACAGCATAGTAAGCGTGTAGTAGTTGATTTCGTCTATATTATTCCTCTTTATCGAGCAATATCCGAAAGAACTTGCTATACAATGGGCTGCATGAACAAGGTGAAGTGTCGAGTTGACTCTTGAAAAAGCCGAAGGATAGGCATAATAGAGAGCAACACGTTTTATTTTATCAGGCAAATTCCACTTATCGGTTATCATAGCCCCGATCTCACTATGCGGAATTGAAAAATGTTTCAGCTCCACGGCGGAATAAGGCTTAGATGTCTGCTGCGCCTCCCTTATGGCATTTATGTATTGCTCGGGAAAATATTGAGCAAGGAAAATCTTTCCTACGCTGCTCAGTATAGAGGACGTTATCGAAGAGGTGGATATGGAATATTTATTTTCGATATACTTTATCACGGACATTACCGCAATATTATGCTGCCAAAGCTTTTTTATAAATGATATGTTCTTATCGAACGCATTTATAAAAGATATGCTTAAAGAAAGACCGAGGATTTCCTCTGTTCCGAGTATGGTCGCCGCTTTTTCGAGATTTTTGATTTGCTTCGGGAAACCGAAGAAAGCGGAATTGACCAATTTTAATATTCTCCCCGATATTGCAGCATCTTTTTGAAGTTCTCCTACTATCCTCTTAAAAGAGGCCTCCTCGTTAATCAGCATTATTATATTGTTTTGTATTTCAGGCAGCGTCATTAACGATATATCGGACTCGATTTTTTCGTATATATTATCACTTTTTAGGACATCGTTCATACGCATAATGTCTAAAATCGCAGTGCCGAACTTTTCCTTAACTGCATCAATATCCGCATCAGGCTTGTTCTCTTTTATAATTCTAGCCTGCGACAAAGAAATATACGGCGAAAC
>JALTDI010000259.1 GCA_027074255.1 Desulfurellales bacterium | reverse complement strand
AATCAAAAAAGCGGATGCAAACTTTGTAAAGGAGCAAACAGGCTTTTCCATAGGGGGCATACCGCCTGCTGGACATATAAAGCCTTTAAAGACCTATCTCGATAAAGATTTGAAAAAATATGACTCCATTTGGGCTGCCGCCGGTACGCCGTTTGCCGTGTTTGAATTAAATCCGGAAAGCCTTGAAGATTTAACAAAGGGGAAGTGGATAGATTTAACCTGAGTATATCCATAGATTTTTCTATTGTTCACCCTTTTTACACTCCTGCCACTTTTTTTCCAAATCATCCAAATCGGATTCTTTTAAGGTCTTATTTTCATTTTTTAGCTTGTCCTCTATACAGTTAAACCTCTTTTCGAATCTCAAAGAGGTCATCCTTAAAGCCTCTGATGGATTTATACTTATAAAACGGGAAAGGTTGATTAAGGCGAACATTAAATCCCCCGTCTCATTTTCTATATCTTCCTTTTTACCGATAGCCATAGCCTCTTTAAGTTCAATAAACTCCTCTTCCACCTTTTTGAAACACTCTTTTGCATTATCCCAGTCGAAACCGACCTTTCTAACAACCTCTTGCAGCTTATAGGCCCTTTCGATAGGCGGCAGTGATTTTGGGATGCTATCTAAGTAATGTTTGTTTTCTCTTTGTTTTTCTTGGCGTTTAATTTCATCCCAATTAGCCAAAACCTCATCCACTCCTCTTACTTTCACGTTTCCGAAAACATGCGGGTGCCTTCTGATTAATTTCTCCGATACGCTTTCTGCAACATCATCCAAATTAAACAGGTTATCCTCCTCCGCAATAACGGAATGAAATATAACATGCAGAAGCATATCACCGAGTTCTTCCTTTATATTATCAATATCCTTTCTATCCAAGGCATCAACAAGTTCAAAGACCTCCTCTATCACGTTTTGTTTCAGTGAATATAGGGTTTGTTCTCTATCCCAAGGACATCCGCCGGGTGCTCTCAATCTTTTTATTATTCCAACTAATCTGTCAAGTTTTTCCGACATCAGACCTCCAATAAACAAAAAGACGGGCAAAACCCGCCTTTTGACAGCTTTTTATAACTATGCCGAGTTATTTTTTCCTAAAAACAATTTCGGCATTCTCCACATCGGCAGCGATTCTATCTCCCTGAACTATTTTACCCGATAAAATCTCTTTTGCCAATGCAGTTTCTATTTTGTTTTGTATATACCTTCTTAAAGGTCTTGCTCCATAAACGGGGTCAAATCCCTCATCTGCAATTCTATCTATAAGCTTGTCGCCGAATTCTACATAATAGCCTTTTTCCTCAACCTTTTTTGCGGTCTTTTTAAGAAGCAGCTTAACAATTTCTTTTATTTCTTTTTTGCCGAGAGCATTAAACACTATTATTTCATCAACCCTGTTCAAAAATTCCGGTTTAAATGTTCTCTTCATCTCATTATTAACCGCCGTAACAGCCTTTTCAAACTCCAGTTTATAGCTTTCGCTTCCGATTTCACCCTTGATCCTTGTCAGATATTCGCTGCCTATGTTGGATGTCATAATGATGATGGTGTTCCTAAAATCAACCGTGACACCCTTGGAATCGGTTAATCGCCCATCATCAAGCACCTGAAGCAGAACATTAAAAACATCCGGGTGGGCTTTTTCTATCTCATCAAGCAAAACAACCGAATACGGCCTTCTCCTAACGGCCTCGGTCAATTGACCTCCCTCTTCATAGCCCACATAGCCCGGAGGTGCGCCCACAAGCCTCGAAACGGAGAATTTCTCCATATATTCACTCATATCTATCCTTACAATTGCACGCTCATCATCAAACAGATACTCGGCCAAAGCCTTTGATAATTCTGTTTTGCCGACACCGGTTGGGCCCAAGAAAATAAAGGAAGCAATAGGCCTGTTCTGGTCTGCTAATCCGGCTCGTGACCTCAAAATTGCCTCGCTGACGGCTTTTACGGCATAGTCTTGTCCTACAACGCGTTTTTTCAGTATATCCTCCATTTTAAGCAGCTTTTCTCTTTCACTCTCAAGCATTTTTGATACAGGGATACCTGTCCACTTCGATACGATAGAAGCGATTTCCTCTTCTGTTACCTCTTCTTTTAGCAATCTATTTTCTATGGAGTTCAACTCATCGTTTTTCTCTTTGAGGCTCTGTTCAAGTTTCGGCAGCTCTCCGTATTTCAGCTCGCTTGCCTTTTCAAAGTTGCCGTTTCGTTCCGCCAGTTCTATCTCGGTTCTTATTTTATCTATTCTTTCTTTTATGTCGTGGATATCGCCTATCAATCCCTTTTCATAATCCCACTTTGCTTTTATTTCGTTGAGCTCCTCCTTTAATTGAGAAAGCTCCTTTTCTATATCATCAAGCCTCTTTTTTGAATCGGCGTCATTTTCCTTTTTCAAAGCCTGTTTTTCCACTTCAAGCTGAGCTATCTTTCTCTTTAAATTATCCACAGGCTCTATTTCACTTTCAAGCTGTGTTTTTAGGCTTGCCGCAGCCTCGTCCACTAAATCTATGGCCTTATCGGGCAGGAACCTATCGGCAATATATCTGCGGCTTAGTGCAGCTGCCGCAACAAGAGCGGAGTCCTTAATCTTCACACCGTGATGAATCTCATACTTTTCCTTCAATCCCCTAAGAATGGATATCGTATCCTCCACGCTGGGTTCTTTAACAAAAACAGGCTGGAATCTCCTTTGAAGAGCGGCGTCCTTTTCTATATATTTTCTGTATTCTTTGAGTGTAGTTGCACCTATACATCTGAGTTCGCCTCTTGCAAGCATGGGTTTAAGCATATTGGAGGCATCCATTGAACCTTCGGCAGCCCCGGCTCCAACAACGGTATGCAGCTCGTCTATGAAGAGAATAATCCTTCCCTCCGAGCGCTTAACGTCGTTTAAAACGGCTTTTAAACGCTCTTCAAACTCACCTCTAAACTTTGCTCCTGCAACCAAGGCTCCCAAATCAAGTGCTATAATCTGCTTATCCTTCAAACTTTCCGGAACATCCCTTGCTACAATTCTCTGCGCCAATCCCTCTATTATTGCCGTTTTCCCTACACCCGGCTCACCTATCAGAACGGGGTTATTTTTTGTCCTTCTGGAGAGTATTTGAATGCTTCTTCTTATTTCATCATCTCTACCTATAACGGGGTCCAACTTGCCGCTTCTTGCTATCTCCGTTATATCCCTGCCGTATTTTTTTAAAGCTTCGTACTTCTCCTCCGGGTTCTGGTCTGTTACCCTCGCTGAACCCCTTATATCTATAAGGGCCTTCATAAGATCGTCTTTTTTAACTTTGAACTCTTTGAAAACGGCCGCGGCATCACACTTTTCCGATAAAGCTATTAAAAAATGTTCAATGCTTACATATTCATCCTCCATTAGCTTAGCCTGCTCTTCGGCTCGCTTAAATACACCGTCTAATTCCTTTGTTATATAAAACTGGGTTGATGTTGAAGATGTAGTTTCTACCTGAGGTATTTTGCTTATTAAAGAATCTATGCTCGATAAAAAAGAAGGAGTGTCCACACCTGATTTTTTCAAAATAGATGAGGCAACGCCTTCGTTATCAGAAACTATTGCCCGCAGCAAATGAAGAGAACCTATTTCTTGATTTTTATGCGATTCGGCTATCGATTTGGCATTTTGTAATGCCTCCTGTGATTTTATTGTCAGTCTATTAATATCCATCTCATACCTCCTATTTTTTTGATATTAGAACCATAGGGGGTTCAAACCACCCCCCACGGCACTAACATCATTACTTTTCTTCCTTTTCGATGGGAATGTTTTGGGGTTTTGCTTCGGCCTTCTTGGGAAGCGTCAGTTTTAAAACGCCGTCTTTATATTTGGCTTTAATACCTTCGGTATCCACATTGTCAGGCAGCAAAAAGCTTCTTGTAAAGCCGCCGTAGCTCCTTTCCATCCTGTAATAGTTCTTGTCTTCTTCCTTCTTCTCGAATTTCCTTTCCCCGGAGATTGTTAGAGTGCTGTTTTCCAAGTTGACCTTTAGATCCTCTTCTTTCATGCCCGGCGCTTCAACCTCAATTACAACCGCGTCCTTATCTTCATACACATCAACGGCCGGAATCCACTCGCTTCCCTCTTTCATAGATGTCGGCGTAGGCAATAAACCCTCAAAAACTTTATTCAGCCTATCCTGTAAAGTGGTCAATTCCCTGAAAGGTTCTAATCTACTTAACATTTCAACACCTCCATTCTTTTTTTCAATGTTAAATATAATCCTGATAGTGTAATTGTCAAGGTTAAAAATAAATTTTTTGTATTTTTTTATAAATACTTACAAAATAGCATTTTAAGCTGTTATTATAACTTGACAATATTATTATAAGGGTTATATTAATAGCGTGATAACATTAAGAAAAGAGGTGAGAATATGAGAGACCCGTACACCGTATTGGGGTTAGATAAAAATGCCACTGACGATGAAATAAAAAAGGCATACAGAAAATTGGCAAGAAAATATCATCCTGATTTAAACCCAAACAACAAAGAGGCTGAAAAAAAATTTAAGGAAATTAACGAGGCATATTCCATACTGTCGGATAAAGAAAAGAAAGCTCAGTATGACAAATTCGGGTTCTCAGGATTTAACGGCGCAGGAGGCGGGTATAACGATTTCAACTTCGATTTTAGAAATTTCGACGGATTTAAGTCATCGGGTGAATTCGACATAGGCGACTTATTTGAAAATATATTCGGGGCATCAAGAGGCTCAGGTTTTAGAAACGCATACGAGCCGAAGGGAGCAGATATATATTACAATATAAGTTTAGACTTTAAAGATGCCATAAAGGGCAAAACAATAAATCTAAACCTAAACGGCGAAAATATTAAGGTAAAAATTCCGCCCGGCATCCAGAATAAAGCCAAATTAAAGGTTAAAAACAAGGGCCAGCAAGGACCCGGCGGCAGAGGGGATTTATATCTAATAGTGAATATTGATGAAAATCCCAATTTTGAAATTAAAGACGGAAAGCTATACACGACATTTGATATACCCTTATCTGTCGCGCTCTTCGGCGGAAAAGGCAAAGTGAAGACACCGGATTCGGATGTTGTCATAAAAATACCGAGCGGTACGCAGTGCGGACAATTATTTAAAATAAAAGGCAAAGGCATAGGAGACGGTCCGCTTTATGCAAAAGTTAATGTTATAATACCGAAAAATATAAAAGAAGATGAAAATTTAAAAAAAATATTAGAGGGTTAGAGCTATGGGAGTAAAAAAAGAGGGTTTTTATACAATAGGAATGGTGGCCGAAATTCTAAACATACATCCCCACACGCTTAGGGAATACGAGCGTGAAGAGTTGATTAAACCGAGCCGCACCTCCGGCAACATAAGATTATACTCAGACAAAGATCTTGATGATATAAAATTCATAAGAGAGATGACTCAGGGGCTCGGTGTTAATTTAGCAGGTGTTGACATAATAATGAGGATGAAAAGGCAGATAGAAGAGCTGCACACCATAATTGAAGATATGGAAAAAACCCTTAGAAAAAGGATTGAGGAAGAACACAGCAGAAAAGGCAGTCTATCCGTAAAAAAACCGACAAATATCGTTCAAATTAAAATCGAAAAGGAATAAAGAACTAACCTG